>DATHMF010000116.1 GCA_035487355.1 Terriglobales bacterium
TCCTCTAAGAACGCCAAATTATTTAATTGGATCACGTGCGGCTTGCTGGTTGGAGCTATTGTGCTTTATTTCCTGTTAGTATTCTTCGGCGCTATGGGTAACTATTGGGAGCACCGTTTTTAGTTTCTGGCGACTCCAAGGAGCATCGCTGATGGCAGTTCTTCCCAGCTTGGCCGATATTGAAAGTCCCAGACTGCGGCACGCAATATTTTGGACGGGAGCAGCTTTCTGCGCAGCAGGTGCGGCTGTGGTCTATCACTGGAACCCTGAAGGCGCCGGGTTTTTCCCCACCTGCCCTCTGCGTACTTATACCGGATACTATTGCCCCGGCTGCGGCGCGACCCGTGCACTTCACCACCTCTTGCACGGACATATAGGCACCGCATTCGGTTACAACCCCTTGTTCGTCCTCAGCGTGCCTTTCTTGGCCTACTGGATGATCTCTGAACTGTTCTTGCTTCTTGGCGGACCGGCGCTCCCCAGGATTCCAGCTCCAGATAAGTTCATGTGGCTTGCCTTGGTTATCGTCGTCACTTTTGGGGTGGCACGCAATATTCCATACTACCCGCTCACGCTGCTTGCACCGCACTAGTAGCGCCGACGTCGTGGGTAGTTTCCGAAGTTTCCATCGAAACACTGTCATCCTTCGCCACGTGGCGAAGGATCTCCGATGGCGATAGGAATCACCAGCGGCTGGAATCGGCCTTTCGCTGGGTTTTGTCCCCCGTGCTTACGGGCATCGAAAGTTTTTATTTTGCGTGCGAAAGAACATCGCCGTTCTATGCCGTTTTAACTATTTCTGTAAGAGCTCTATTAAGCTTTTGTCATCCCGACCGGAGCCGCTCTTTGCGGTGGAGTGGAGGGATATAGATTTTTGCGCGCCCTTTCAGATTCGCTGTTCATCCTGAGCACGTTGTTACCTTACATAAAAAACTAAACAAGTCTAAACAGCGCAAGCGCGCTTCTTAAATCCCCTTTTTCTCAATCACCCGCGCACTCAACATGACCCCCGGACGGTTGTCATGCAACTTGATGGGAAAAAGAATGACGTTCCACACCCATCGCGGATTTTTTTTGGGTAACAAAGGAAAGCCGCGGAAGCTGCGGTCAATGTAAGTCTCGCGTGTATCGGCGACAGTGCGAATGTTCTCCAACCACTCCGCGCTGACCTCAGGAAATTCCTGGAAAAGATTTTTCCCTGGAAACCACTGCCGTTTTTTTTCAAACAGTGCTGCACAGGTATCGTTGACGTACTGCCAGTTGCCCTCGCTATCCATGATCTCGACCACCACGTCGTCTCCCATGGCCATGCTGATGCGCGAATAGTAAAAGTCACGCGCATCCACCACCACTGGCTTTCCGCGCTTCTTGGCCTCGAAGGAGCGCAACGCCGCCAGCATGTCCTCCACCGAGCTGTATCCCTTGAGCAGGTGCATATCTTCAATGCCGCCGAACTTGCGCTCCAGCGTGGCGGAAAGAATGATAATCGGAACCTCGGGACGCGTCTGCCGCAACTTTTCGGCTACATCGGTTCCAAATTTTCCCGCGCCCAGATGATAGTCGAGCACGGCAATGTCAATTGCCTTGAGTTGCTCTTCCGCGGCTTCAATGGACGAGGCCGTCAGCACCTCGTAACCTTTTTTACGCAGGATCGTGGCCCGAAGAACCAGGTTTTCTTCGCGATCGTCGAGCAAAAGTACACGAATCGGTCCCTTGCCCTCGCTCTTACGCTGAATGGTGGTAACGGTCTTGTCTTCGCTCATGGGGAGGTCGCGAATTTATTTGTATTCTTGTTATTTGTCTTCTGGATTGTCCTGATTTTTGCCACGTACCGCTTTAGCAAGCTCAGGCAATTTATTAAAAAGCGCAATGCTGCGCAGCCACTGCTTGTTTTCGATGGCGGGAGACCCGCTCATCACCTTACCCGCGGGCACGTCTTTCAGGATGCCGCTTTGCGCAGTGACCACAACCCCGTCGCCGATGCGGCAATGCCCGGCCGAGCCTGCCTGGCCGGCAAATACGGCATTGCTGCCCACCTCCGTCGAGCCTGCCAGCCCTGCCTGCGCGCACAGCAGGGTATTGCTGCCCACCTTGGAGCCATGGCCGACTTGCACCAGGTTATCAATTTTGACTCCGCGTCCAATGCGGGTCTCGCCAATACTGGCGCGGTCTACACAGGCATTGGCCTGCACCTCGACCTCGTCTTCCAGCACTGCCGGCCCGGATTGAACGATCTTGTGCCAATCTCCGGCGTTGTCCCGGGCAAATCCGTAGCCATCTGCGCCGATAATGGCGCCATTCTGTAGGATGACGTTATTGCCGATCCGGCAATGCTCCCGCACAACGGCATGGGCGTGCGCAAAGAAGTTGTGGCCAATCCGCGCACCGGGATAAATCACCACATGCGGTAGAAGAACACAGTTATCGCCGATCTGAACGTCGTCGTAGACGACCACGTAGGCCCCAACAGAAGCGTTTTTTCCGAGACGGGCCGAAGAGTATATGACCGCACTGGGATGAATCCCAGGCACATACTGTGGCGGCTTATAAAAAAGTTCGATGGCCTGGGCAAATGCCAGATAAGGATTTTTTGTTCTCAGCGTCGGCACGCTCAAAGCAGGGAAGTCATTGGCCACAATGACCGCTGAGGCACGCGTATTCTTCGCTGCCAAAGCATACTTGGGATTGGAAACAAATGTAATGTCGCCGGCCTGGGCGTCTTCAATGCCGGCCAGCCCGGTGATCTCGACCTCTCCGGGGCCTTCCAGATGCACATTCAGCGCGGCTGCAATTTGACTGAGTTTCATGCTCATGCTGCAAATCCTGAAGAAAAATTTGATTGTACTTGAGCAGAGGTATGCCAGGTCGCTAAATTTTGACCGCGCAACCAGGAAAGCGGCGAATTATTCTGAAAACATCGGTACCTGGCCCTCGGCTGTCGGCAATGTTTTCCGGCGCCGCGCCTGCGGGCCGCCAATCACGGCCAGCACGGCCAGCGATTCCAATGCTTGTTTCGGAACAAATATCCGTTGCGTATTGGACCGTGTATCGGGAGGAATGATGAGAAATCCATCCGCACTAAGCTGTGTCAGCTCATTCGGCATCATGCCTTCAATGACCTCACCATCCCGGAACCTCAGCCGCACCCAAAGTCCCTCGCTGCGGGGGCGGGCGGCAAAGGTTTTGCGGTTGAGCGACTCGGAATCATTGAACTCCCGGACAAAATACACTCCCTTGATCTCTTCCAGATCAATGAATACCTGCTTGCCGCTGGTGTTCAGCAACTCCAGTTTGCCCTCGGTCACAAAGCTGGCTGGCGACACATGCCCCTGGACTGCGTCCCGATCTAGCTTGCGCACGATTACTTTTTTATGAGTCGAAGGCATGGTAGGTATCGGCAATCACCCCTAGCTATTGTATTGGGTTATTCTCGCATTTTTACCTGTTTTCGTGTCAGACTAACCTCAAAGTAGCCAAAGAGACAATGTTCATGATATGTTAAGGGGTTTGTGACGGGCCCTTGAAGCGCATTACCAGCCGTATAAGTCTATTATCATGAGCAACTTGCAGACAGAAGACCACTTCCGCAATATGGGGGAAGTGTGTTATCAGGAGTGTTTAGTCCCCGTCCATGGCTGATTACATTTACATGATGGAAAGCCGGCTCACGCCGGAACAACAGCGGGCTGTAGCTTTGATTTCAGAAGCGGCACGCGCTCACGAGATGAACATTTTCCTCACCGGAGGAACGGTCCGCGATGTCATCAGCGGATTTCCCATTCGCGATATTGACCTGACGGTCGAGGGTAACCCCTTCAAGCTGCAAAAAGACCTGGAAAAGGGCGGCGCCACCATCCAGGACGCCGACGAAGACTACCGCGAACTCTATGTATCTTATCCGGGAAGCGTGCGCCTCAGTATTAATATGGCGCGGCGGGAATCCTATCCCAAGCCGGGAAGGGCGCCTGAGATTGCTCCGGCTTCGATCATGGAAGACCTGCGGCGCCGCGATTTTACGGTCAACGCCATTGCGCTTTCGTTAAACACCGGCTCCCGCGGTCTGATGCTCGACCCCAGCAACGGCGTTGCCGACATTGAAGCCAAGCTGCTCCGCGTCTTACATAACTATTCGTTCCTCGAAGATCCTTCGCGTTTGATCCGCGCCACGCGTTTTCTTGCGCGTTTTCACTGGAACTTAGAAGAGCGGACGCAAGCCCGCTATGCCGCGGCAATCGAGAATAATTACATCGAATATCTCCATAACGAGCGGGTGATTGGCCAGGAGACCGAGCAACTGGCGTACGAAGATGAGCCTTTGCCCATCATGAAAGCTCTGGAAAAAGAGGGCTGGCTGAAAGTGTTGCATCCCCACTGGAGTGTAGCCAAGGTAGATACCGCTGGGTTGACGCAGCTTTTAAAGACACGGCAGCAGATGTCGGAGTTGGGATACGCCGCCAACATCGCGCCCGCGGTGATGTATTTCCTGACGGCGCGCTTGAGTGAACGCGAGACCACTGAGCTGCAAAAGCATATTCTCCACAAAGGACTGGTGAAATCCTGGCAGAGCCTGGAATCCGATGCCAAGGAATTAGCCCACAGGCTTACCGGCAAGGAAGCAGCCACACCTTCGCGTACATGGCATCTGCTCTCTGCCAGCCGGCCGGAGATGATCATCTTCCTGGAGACGACCTCGCGGCAACAATCGGTCGTCCATAAAATACGTAATTATCTGGGTAAATGGCGGCAGGTAAAGCAACGCTTCCCATTGCCGGAAATGATCGAGATGCGCATCACGCCGGAGCTGCCCGTCTACCAAAAGCTGGTGGATGACATGTTCTTCCTGATGCTCGATGGCAAACTGCGTAACAGCACGGAGATAAGAAAATTTCTCAGGCCTTATGAACCACCACCGCCGCCTCCACCACCGCCGCCCCCAGTCAAACGCGGACGCGGAGCTAAAGCGGAGCCCCCGGCGCCTGCGACTGTGCCTGCAGTGGTTCCTCCGCAGAAGGGCAAAGGAAAAAGAGGGCCCAAAGGAAAAGCTGTTGTTGTTGCTGCGGCGCCTGCTGCACCGCCAGCGGCGGCGAAACCGGTGGTGCACGGCAAGCACCCAGTGCCGCCGGAAGCCGCGAAGAAGCCGCCAATTCCCGTGGGGAAAGATAAAAAAGCTCCGGCACCGGCGCCACCCGAAAAGCCGAAAGCTAAACCTGTGCCCGAAAAAGCCAGCAAGAAACCGGCGAAGGCTAAAGCGGCCGCTAAGGACAAAAAGAAGAAAAAGCGGTAGTTCTGAGATGGAGGGCCGGTCCTTTCGGGACTTCATCCACACCCACGAGCTTTATTGTTCCAAGAGATACTTCAAACAGAGGTCCGCTAAGAGTACTGCCCGGTTGCACAATTTTGCGGCATAGCTCTTAGCGGAACTACTCGTTACAATAAAAATAGTCCATGTCTGAGTTCGTTCACCTACATTTGCATTCGGATTACTCGCTGCTCGATGGCGCCTGTGACGTCGAGAAGCTGGTTAATCGCGCCAAGGAACTGAAGATGCCGGCGGTGGCCGTTACCGACCACGGCAATATCTTTGGGGCATTCGCATTTTACGATGCCGCCCAAAGGGCCGGCGTTAAGCCCATCATTGGCTGCGAATTGTATGTCTGCAAAAAAGACAACCACCGCGATCCGCCCGAGGGCGATACCTACAACCATCTTTGTGTACTTGCGGAAACCGATGAAGGCTACCGCAACCTGGTCAAGATCACCTCAGAGGCCTCTTTGCACGGCTTTTATTACAAGCCGCGCATCAGCAAGAAGTTTCTCGCCGAGCATTCCAAAGGATTGATTGGCCTCTCGGGGTGCCTGAAAGGCGAGGTGGCAGAATTTCTAACGGAAGGCAAATACGACGCAGCCCTGAGCGCGGCTGGCTTCTACCGCGAAATATTCGGAAAAGAAAACTTCTTCCTTGAAATTCAAGATCAGGGACTTGAACTCGAACACCGTATTCACAACGATCTCTTTCGTCTGGAAAAAGAGACTGGCATCCCCATGGTGGCGACCAATGACAGCCACTACCTCTGCGAGGACGATGCCCAGGCCCACGATGTCCTCGTCTGCGTACAAACCGGGAAGACCGTGCAGGATACCAACCGGCTCAAGTTCCACGGCAATCAGTTTTTCGTGAAATCGGCGGAAGAGATGCAGCGCGTGTTCAAGGATGTGACCAGCGTCATCACGCGGACGATGGGCATAGCCGAGCGTTGCAACGTGAAATTAGGCAAGGTCAAGAACCCGTTTCCGTTTTTTGAGGTCCCCAGCAGTTACACCCTGGACAGCTATTTTGAACACGTCACCCGTGAAGGATTTGCTCGACGACTGAATCTGCTCCGCGAGGCGGAGCGCCAGGGACGTTTGAAGAACCCGATCACCGCCTATGAGCAAAGGCTGACGCAAGAGATTGCCATCATTCAACAGATGAAGTTTCCTGGCTATTTCCTTATTGTTTGGGACTTTATCCGTTATGCTCGCGAACATAATATTCCAGTCGGTCCGGGCCGTGGCTCGGCGGCCGGTTCTCTGGTTTCTTACGCGCTCGCCATCACCGATATTGATCCTTTACAAAACGAGCTTCTCTTTGAGCGTTTTTTGAATCCGGAGCGCGTCTCGCTGCCTGACATTGATATTGATTTCTGCATGAACCGCCGCGGAGAGGTGATTAATTACGTTACGCAAAAGTACGGACGCGACCAGGTAGCACAGATCATTACATTTGGCACCATGGCGGCCAAAGCAGCGATTAAGGATGTGGGCCGCGCCATGGACATGCCTTACAACGAAGTCGACCGCATCGCCAAGATGGTCCCCACCACTCTTAATATCAAACTCGATGATGCGTTAAGAGACTCACCGCCTCTGCAGACTGCTTACGAAAATGAACCACAGGTGCGTGAGTTGCTGGATACGGCGCGCAAGCTCGAAGGACTGGTTCGTAATGCCGGTGTGCACGCCGCTGGAGTGGTGATTGCCCCCGAGCCGCTGACCAACCTGGTGCCGCTACACCGCACCAAGAACGATGAAATCGTAACCGCCTTCGACATGAAGGCCATTGAAAAGATGGGCCTGCTCAAGATGGATTTCCTCGGGCTCACCACGCTCACCATCGTTGATGATGCGCTCAAGCTGATCGTGCAGCGGGAAGGCAAGTCGCTTGACTTGAACCAGATTTCGCTGGATGACGCTGCCACCTATGAAAGAGTTTTTCACACCGGGCTGACCTCGGGCGTGTTCCAGTTTGAATCGCACGGCATGCGCGATGTCTTGCGGCGCTACAAGCCGAACGTGGTGGAAGATCTTACCGCTTTGAATGCACTTTACCGGCCAGGGCCGATTCAAGGCGGCATGATTGATGACTTTATTGAGCGCAAGCACGGCCGCAGAAAAATCGAATACGAACTGCCCGAGTTGGAAGCAATCCTGAAAGAAACCCTGGGCGTGATTGTTTACCAGGAGCAGGTGATGCAGATCGCCAACCGGCTCGCTGGATATTCCTTGGGCGAAGCCGACCTGTTGCGGCGGGCCATGGGTAAGAAAAACGCAGAAGAGATGGCGGCGCAGCGCGAGCGTTTTGTTAAAGGCGCGATTGATCGCGGGTTTCCTGAGAAAAAAGTAGTCCGAATCTTCGATCTGATGGAGCAGTTCGCCGGATACGGCTTCAACAAATCACACTCTGCTGCGTACGCCCTGCTGGCCTATCACACCGCATGGCTCAAGACGCACTATCCGGTGGAGTTCATGGCCGCTCTGCTTACATCGCAGACCGGCAGCACCGACAGCGTGGTGAAGTACATCAATGAATGCCGGGAGATGGGAATCCCTGTTGAAGCCCCTGATATCAACGTCAGCGATGCTTATTTCACGCCACACGAGAGTGCAATTCGCTTTGGGCTGGCGGCGGTCAAGAACGTGGGACAAAACGCCATTGACTCTATTGTTACTGCTCGTAAAAAAGAAGGGAAATTTAACTCCTTTTTTGAATTTTGCGACAAAGTAGACCTGCGTCTGCTCAATAAGCGCGTGCTGGAATCGCTCATCAAAGCCGGAGCCATGGACCCATTGGGAAAGCGCGCACAGCTCATGGCGGTCCTGGATAAAGCTATGGAACAGGCACAAAAATCGCAGCGCGACGCGGAATCAGGCCAGCATGGTTTGTTTGGCGTTTTTGATGATGGACCGTCCCCGGCAAGCGAGAATGGGCATCTGCCTGACCTTCCGGATTGGGATGAGCACCAGCGACTGTCGTCAGAAAAAGAAGTGTTGGGTTTCTTTATCACCGGCCATCCGCTGGAAAAATACAAATCAAAGCTGGAAGATTTCAACGCAATGGATACCGAAGCCATTTCTGGGCTGAAACAATCCACCGGCAAAGACGAGATCTTCGCCGCCGGCATTATTGCCAACCTGCGCGTGCTGAAATCAAAAAAAGGCGACTTCTACGCGCAAGGTACGCTTGAAGACATGGTGGGAGCGGTTGACATCCTGGTTTTTCCCGAGGCTTACCGCCGCCTACAAGATAAAGTGAAGCTGGAAGTCCCTGTGTTGGTGCGCGGCGGAGTTCGGGTGGAAGAAGGCGCAAATCCCAAACTTACCGTGGGAGATATTACTCCGCTGGAACAGGCCCAACCCAAACTGCCGCGTTCCTTGCGCATCCGTATCGCGCTGGAGAGCGCCAGCCCGGGAACAATAGACGCCCTCCATTCGCTTTGCATCGAGAAACGCGGCGAGGCCAAGATATTGTTCGATGTGGAACGCGCCGGCGATTTCATGGTGGTCATGGAGCCCGACGGATATAATGTTCTTCCTGACCGTTCCTTTATGAACCGGGTGGAAGAGTTGCTGGGACGCGGTGCAGTTCGCATTATTGACTAAATAAAATCCATCAGACCAACGGGAACCAAATTTGGAAGCTTCCACGAAAACGCAGCGCGAATTGGAAATAATTGAACGGCAGATTGAGCAGTTGCAATCTGTCGCAGGCGAAAACCAGGAAGCGCGTACCCGCCTGCAAAAACTCCAGGAACAAGTGAGTACGTTGCGCCAGCAGCTCCATTCCCATATGGACGCCTGGCAGAAGACGGAACTGGCCCGTCATGCGCAACGTCCTTATACGCTCGACTACATTGAGCGCATCTTTACCGACTGGAGTGAAATTCACGGAGACCGTTTTTTCGGCGATGACCCCGCTCTCATCTGCGGCATAGCCCGTTTTCATGGGAAAGAGGTGGTTGTATTGGGCCACCAGAAGGGCCGCGACATCAAGACGCGAGTTTACCGCAACTTTGGCCAGGCCAACCCAGAGGGCTATCGCAAATCTTTGCGGGTGATGAAGTTCGCAGAAAAATTTAACCGCCCTATTTTTACTTTCATCGATACTCCCGGGGCTTATCCCGGCCTCGGCGCCGAAGAGCGCGGACAAGCCGAAGCCATTGCGCGCAGTCTGCGGGAGATGGCGCGGTTGAAAGTCCCTATCATCACCACGATTACGGGTGAGGGAGGAAGCGGCGGCGCGCTGGCCATCGCCGTCGCCGACCGGATCCTGATGCTGGAAAACACGGTTTATTCGGTGATTTCGCCGGAGGGCTGTGCCTCCATCATGTGGCGCGATTCCACCAAGCGCGATGTTGCCGCCCAGGCGCTACGCATCACGCCCAAAGACCTGATGCAGCTCGGCTGCATTGATGAGATCATATCTGAGCCTCCGGGCGGAGCTCACAGCGACCACGATGCCGCCGCCATGCTGCTCAACCAGGCCTTACAGAAACATTTTGAAGAACTGCAGAAACTGCCTGCCCAGCAGCTTACAGAAAATCGTTACCAAAAATTCCGCAAAATGGCGCAGTTCTTCACCGAAGAGTAGAAATGTTGTTGTAACATACTGGCGGCAAGCCGTAATGAAAACTATACCTTTCAAGCGGTGTCATCCTGAGCCCCGTGGCGAAGGATCTCCGATGAGGATGGGAATCACCCACGGCTGAAATCGGTTTTTCGGTTGGATTTTTTCCTCGCGCTGACGGAATCAAGACGATGACTCGTGAGTTTCGGTGAGCGTCGTCTACTAGGCCGTAGTGCGGGCATCTTGCCCACAACGACCCACTCCCAATCATGAACCAAAGTGCCTACCAGGCATACCACCATGGTCACTATGGCTCCGCTTATGCAAGCGCTATACTAGAGCCAAGTGTAAGGCAGGGGTGAGGCCCATATCGGGCCAATGATTTGTAATGGATTTTGACCAGGCATTTACTTTCCCGATTGCTGCGAAAAATTTGCCTTTCAATATGAAATAGCGCCCATCTGCTGTGCTTATTTGAGTGATTTGAGTTATACGACGTATAATCATGGGTTTGCTTTTAATCACAACTGAAGCTGAAGGAAACTTTTCCCAATGGCAACGAGTGACGTAGGTGTGAGCGAAGCGTCTTCGCCGCAAACTACTGGACAAAAACAGATAGTCAATGATTTAAGTATTCAAGTAGCAACCGTCAACGGCTCCGGTTCGCAATCCGCCAACACAGTTTTGTTGCGCACGATTTTCCAGATGGGCGTGCCCGTCTCAGGAAAGAACCTCTTTCCTTCCAACATTGCAGGGCTGCCGACCTGGTATACCATCCGCGCCAATAAGAACGGCTACATTGCGCGCAAAAAAGAGATTGATTTCCTGATCGCCATGAATCCCGAGACCGCCAGGGAAGACGTTTTGTCCCTTGCTCCGGGTGCTGCCGTGCTGTTCGATGAGCCCCTGCAGCTTGATAAGCTCCGCAATGATTTGACCTTCTACGTCGTGCCATACGACAAGCTCGTGGCCGCGGTCTGTCCGGAAGCCAAGTTGCGCAAGCTGGTCAAGAACATGATCTATGTAGGCGTGGCCGCGCAACTGCTTGGGTTAGACATGCAGCAGGTGGAAAAAGCCATCCGCAAACAGTTCAAGAAGAAACAGAAGGCCGCTGATCTGAACATGAATGCCGTGAAGGCGGGTTACGATTACGCGGCTTCCACGCTGACCAAATCCGATCCGTATTACATCGAGCCATCAAACCAGACGCAGGGAAAGATCATCATTGATGGCAATGCGGCCGCCGCACTGGGATGCATGTTTGCCGGTGTTAGCGTAGTCACCTGGTATCCCATCACGCCTTCGTCTTCGCTGGTCGAGCAACTGATTGATTACATGAAGCGTTTTCGCATTGGCCCCGACGGCAAGGCGACCTTCGCTATCGTGCAGGCCGAAGACGAACTCGCTGCTGTAGGTATGGTAATTGGCGCAGGCTGGGCGGGCGCGCGCTCGATGACCTCGACCTCCGGGCCGGGGATCTCACTCATGGCCGAGTTTGCCGGCTTTGGCTATTACACCGAAGTCCCGGGCGTGATCTTTGATGTGCAACGCGTGGGGCCCTCGACCGGATTGCCTACGCGCACCGCGCAAGGTGATGTGCTGGCAACAGCCGTGCTCTCTCACGGAGACACCAAGCACATTCTCTTATTCCCCAGCACGGTGGAAGAATGCTTCACCCTGGCCATGGACGCCTTCGATCTGGCCGAGCAGTTCCAGACGCCCGTCTTTGTGCTCACCGATCTGGACTTGGGCATGAACAACTGGATGAGCGAACCTTTCCGCTATCCGGAAAAGCCGCTGCAGCGCGGCAAGGTGCTCTCGAAAGAGGACCTGGAAAAGCTGGGAAGTTTTGCCCGTTACAAAGACGTAGATGGCGACGGTATTCCATACCGCACGCTGCCGGGAACCGACCATCCTGCTGCGGCCTACTTTACCCGCGGCAGCGGACACAACGAAAAAGCCCAGTACAGCGAACGGCCCGACGATTATCAGAACAATCTAGACCGCCTGGGCCGCAAGTTTGAGACGGCACGCAGTTTTGTTCCCAAACCGGTCAAGGTGGTGGACGGAACTTCTGAAGCCGGCATTATCGCCTATGGCACAACCCATTGGGCGATCGAAGAGAGCCTGGACCAGATGCGTAATGAGCACAAACTGAAGGCCGATTATCTGCGCGTGCGGGCTTACCCATTCACCCGCGAAGTCTTCGACTTCATTGAGAGACACAAGCGTATTTACATTGTTGAGCAAAATCGTGACGCACAACTGCTGAGCCTGCTCAAGATGGAGCTGCCGGCGGCGCAGGCTGCAAAGCTGCGCAGCGTGCTCCATTACAACGGCCTGCCCATTGACGCCCGCTCGGTCACGGTTGCCATCAGCTCACAGGAGGGCAAATAACATGGCTACGACTCCTACTCCACAAAAGACCAATCACATCGGACTCTCCGTGCTCGACTACAAAGGCGGCAAGACCACGCTGTGCGCCGGCTGCGGCCACAACGTAATCTCGGAGCGCGTGATTGATGCCATGTATGAGATGGGCGTCAGGCCCGAAGGCGTGATCAAGATGTCGGGCATTGGCTGCTCGTCCAAGACGCCGGCCTATTTCATGAGCCGCTCGTTCAGCTTCAACAGCGTCCACGGACGCATGCCATCGGTCACAACCGGCGCTATGCTGGCGAATCATAGCCTTCTGGCCATAGGCGTCAGCGGCGATGGCGACACCGCGTCCATCGGCATAGGACAGTTCATCCACCTCATGCGGCGAAATCTGCCGGTGATTTATATCATTGAAGATAACGGTGTGTACGGGCTTACCAAGGGCCAGTTCTCGGCCACCGCCGATATTGGATCGAAGCTCAAAACGGGTGTGATCAACGATCTTCCCGCCCTGGATACCTGCGCGCTGGCCATTCAGGCGGGCGCGACTTTCGTGGGACGTTCATTTTCCGGCGACAAGCGCCAGCTCACCGCCATGCTGAAGGCCGCCATTGCGCATCGGGGAACGGTGATGCTTGATATCATCTCTCCCTGCGTGACCTTCAACGACCACGAAGGCTCGACCAAGTCTTATCAGTACATGAAGGAGCATGACGAGCCCTTGCATGAGGTCAGCTTCGTGCCCCACTTTGAAAACATTGACGTGGATTATGACCCCGGCACAACCACAGACGTCACCATGCACGATGGTTCCCACTTGCGGCTGCGCAAGCTGCATGAAGACTACGACCCGTCAGACCGTGTGCATGCCGTCCAGGCCCTCATGGAATCGCACGCCAAAGGGGAAGTCCTGACCGGCGTCTTTTACCTGGATACGAAGAAGCCCAGCTTCATTGATCTGTTGAACCTGGGCGAGCGCCCGCTGGCCTCGCTGGGCATGAAAGATCTGCGGCCTTCACCGCAGGCGCTGCAGGAAGCGATGGAAGAGCTGCGGTAAAGCAAGTACTCGGTACCCAGTACTCAGTTTCCAGACTGCTTGCTCTGAGAAAAAAGTGAAACCGATCGTGCAAACCTGCATCCATACTGCTGCAAAGTTTTTGCTCCTCTGTGTCTCGGTGAAATTGTTGTTTTCGTAATAAGACAGCTTCCGAGATCAACCCAACATTTATTCATCTATAACCATGATTCAGAAGTCCACGATCAAGGAGATCGCTCATGAGCAACACGTTAGAAGTCGGAAAGAAATTGGTTGAATTGTGCCGCCAGGGCAAAGCCATGGAAGCCATCAATACCCTTTACCATCCGAAGATTGTGAGCCTCGAAGTGGCGGATAATCCCTCCGGTCCCGCGCGCATGGAAGGACTGGCAGCGATCAAGGGCAAGGGTGAATGGTGGGAAAAGAACCATGAGATCCATAGCGGCGAAGTCGAAGGACCCTGGCCTAATGGCGACCGCTTCATCGTGCACTTCAAGTACGAAGTGACGCCTAAGACAGGCCCGATGGCCGGCAAACGCCTCAACCTGGATGAAACCGGGCTCTACACAGTCAAAGACGGCAAGATTATCCAGGAGGAATTCTTCTATCACCACGGTGGATAAGAGGGCAGGGGCTTTACTCTGCTTCTTCCAGACTCATATATTCTTGCAGTTCGCCCGAGTGTTCCGGGCTGCTGCCCGGTTCGGGAAAATCTGAGTCTGAATCCTTAATCATGCGGTTGGTGGTGCGGTGTCCTTGCTGGCCAGCCATTGAGGAGTTGCCAGACTGCGAGCGGTCTTCCGGCTCCATCGCTCCTTTGCTGATATCGCTGTCGTGCCAATACTTCTGCATGGCTAACCTCATGTAGTAGGCCCTACCTTACTCTTGTAACCAGGCAATTACCACCCAATAGTGCACACATTTATGGATTGCGAACTTCTGCGTTACAATCTTCTTTCTCCATGAGCAGCCATAGCACGCCGGGTCCTCTCTTTCGTCCCTACCAGAAGCTGATACGGATCACCATCAAAGGCAAAGAATTTGAGATTCCAGAAAACAACATGCTGTTGCGTGGGTTTCAGTATCTGGCGGAAGAAAATATCTCCTACGGCAAATTCTGCTGGAATGAAGAGTGCCAGTACTGCCGCGTGACCTATGACACCGGCGAAGGCACCCAGAGCCGCCAGGCGCTCTCCTGCAAGCTGATGGTGCAAGAGGGAATGCGAATCACCGAGATTGCTACGGAGATCGCCTATTGCCTGCGGGAGCTGAAGCTGAACGAGCCAAAGAAATAAAAAACTCACCGCGGATAACGCGGATTTGCACGGATTTTTCTCAGGTTGTCTGATGGATTTGGGGGGAGTCCCCCCTTGCCAGCTTGGTCGGAAGGAAGAAGCTTTTTCGCGTTTTAGCTTTTGGCTTTTTAGCTAAAACAAGCTCGCTGTGGGATGAACGGGATTGAATCAGGGGGATTTTGCTGCCAATTTGAGCGGGAAGAGGCCCGAACGCCAGGCTTTAAACCAAGCGTTTGCCGCCGGGGATGCGGGGTTAGGCAAAGGTGCACGCAGCTACGCGGAATCGCGGCAGGCGACTTGTTGTTGCTCTTATTTTCTAAGATCTTTTCAAAGATCTTTGTATTTTGTCTCTTAAGTTTTTTAAAACCTTCAACTTCTTAAATCCTGGGACCATGATTGCCGGCCGTGCCTTTTCGGATCTTGTGCGCTCGCGACAGGTTCTGAGCTGACGGTGCTTTGATCCTGTTGTGCTTCCTGCTGGTCTTCAGGTTGATCTGGCTTACAGAGCTGGGAGTAGTAGCTCATGGTTCGGGCTGAGGCCAGTTGCTCCAGCAGAGCGGTTTCTTTCAGGGAGCGGAGCAAGAGGCAGGCCATATTGCAGAGAGCCTTGGCAGCGCGGAGGTCTATCTCTCTGCGGCGGAATTGGTTGACGGTTTCGGCCAGCAGTTTGGTGATGTCGGAGGGAGTCTCGAGAGAGAGAACGGGGAGACCGGGAGGCATGGTGATTGTGTCAGCCTCACGGCTGGGGGCTTCTTCTGGGCTTCTTTCTGCACTTCTTTTTGGGCCTGGGCTTGTTTGTTCTTCTGCTCGGGATCGTGAAAAAAGCAATAGAATTTGCCGGCTTCGACATCGCCGTGGCAGCGGGCGCCGATTTTGCTGATGTATCGGCAGCGGGGGGTTTTGGCGTTAACTTCAGCGTTCTTCATATCTATTTTCTCCTGAGAATCAATCCCACACAGGTTTGCCGCCGGTGTGGGATTCCAGATTTCGGTCTGGTCTTCGAATCATCGAATCAATGAATCAATCCATGGAATTAATTCATGAGGTAATCGTTTGGGCCGGGGTAAGCCTCGGTCTTTTTGGCGGAGCGGGCAGCCCTGCGCTTTTGTGTGTCGGCCACTTTCATGAGGCTGAGCATGACGTTGGCCATTTGGCCGACGGCTTTGGCGGTGTCCATGTCTATCTCTCCCATGCGAAACTGGTTGATGGTTTCGGATAACAGCTCGGCCACATCGGAGGGTGTCTCCAGCGATTTGGCGGAGAGATTGGGAGGCAGGAAGGTCTTTTTTTCAGTCGCACCGCTGCGAACCTTTCCGCCTTGCTTGCGGGCTGCGGCCTGTTTTTGTTTCTGCTCGGGATCGTGAAAAAAACAATAAGGTTTGCCGGTCTGGGGATCGGCCTGGCAGGGGCTCCCGTTTTTGCTGGTGTGCTGGCAACGGGGCTTGTTGCCGAACAATTCTTTAATGCCCATTTGTTGTACCTCCTTCTAGTACATAAGAGAGGATGGCATGGATTTGGGTGGAATGAGCAACATGGTGCCAGAGTGATATCATGCTGGCACTAAAAGCTTTACATTTTTAGGATTTATGATTTGCGAATTACGATTTACGATTTTCCTGATCTTAAATTTCAGAACACCAGTCCTCTTCGTCAGCCCCATATAAAAACCCGCCCCTGTGGAAAACTTGGCCCATTGCGGTATGTATTGGATTGAAAATTCAATATTTTCAATGTGTTAGGTAAATCTCCTTAAGTACTACAATATATTGGGATAGGGCCTTGACAGGCCCAATATAGAGGCGTACATTAACATTCCACCAGGTATTGGTAGAAGTAGCTTTTCGGCGAATGAGTTGCCGCCCGAGGTTCAAGCAGTAGGTTTCTGTAGACCCCGCAGCAAGCACGCCGGTTTCACACTTCTCCCTAGGGCCGAACCCATGGGAAACAATTCTCTTTAGGAGATGTGTGAAAGTGGCATCCGACAAAATCGAACTTCAGCGTATCTTTGACCGCACTGATGGACATTGTCACATCTGCTGGAAAAAACTCTGCTTTAACAATTACGGTGATTTTGGTTCACGGGGCTGCTGGGAGGTCGAGCATTCAATCGCCCGCGCCAACGGCGGCACCTGCCACGGAAACAACAAGTACGCCGCGTGCATTTCATGCAATCGGTCAAAAGGCACAAATTCCAGTCGTCTTGCGCGTTTGCTCAATGGAAGAACTCGTGCTCCGCTTTCGAGAAGTAAAAAAGAGAAAATACGGAAAGACAACACAGTCGGCGGAAGTTTCCTAGGCGGCTTAGCTGGTGCTTTTCTTGGGCCCGGCGGGATTCTACTCGGAGCGATCTTAGGCGGCGTCATTGGTAATTCGATTAAACCGGAGGCGAAATGAGCCAGATCAGATTGCCAGCAACCTGTATCGCTGAGTTAGCGTACGCCACACCAGGTGCTCGAGCAAGCAAGCTTCGACCTTATAAATATAGTAACCGGGGTGAAGGTGCAGGCCGCAGCGCCTACTACAAAGGAACAAGAGATACGGTACGAGAGTACCATCGCTCCCAAAACAATACTCGTGTGCTTCGTCAAGCTATCGAGAGACTCACTGCAATCGAGAATGACTTGAGCTTGCCAAGACAAACTCGTACTAAGGCCAGAAAG
The DNA here is from genome assembly GCA_035487355.1 of Terriglobales bacterium. Taxonomy (NCBI): domain Bacteria; kingdom Pseudomonadati; phylum Acidobacteriota; class Terriglobia; order Terriglobales; species Terriglobales bacterium. Next base: position 17,254 of record DATHMF010000116.1, read on the forward strand.
AATATCGAAGCCTTATATGCATACGAAGATTTATATGGGGCTCGCAAGTTTACCGTGATGCCAAACCATTTTCTGGCATTGGAGGTTGGTTCGGTCACAATTAAAGCACAACCGGACCTATGGGTTTCAGAAAATGGAACAGAGGTTCTAATAAAGATAGGAGTAGCTAAGAATAGGAGCGCTGACCAAGTGGATTTGCTGCTGCACCTGATAAGAAAAGCTGCAATAAAAACCGGTTATAAAATTCGTGCGAGAAATGTCGTCTATCTGAATACCAAGACAGGTGAAGAGGTAATATCGCATCGTCCTTTGAATTACTTTAATCGCACTATTGTGAATACTTGCCACGCAATTAGCGGTGTTTGGCAGGATGTGCGTCCTCCTGTGCCACGTCAGCGACCAGTTACATCGCAAAATGTAAACTCCAAATGAGGGTGTCACATGACAAAGAATACGGGCAATGAGGAATCCACGAACGATTTGCAAAAGACAATGAAGGCTTTATTGTTAGTTCAGATTGGCGGTTGGAAGCAGCGGCAACAGGTCGAGTTACTAGACAGGGTGGGGTTTAGACAGACAGAGATCGCTCAACTATTAGGAACAACCGGAAATGCCGTGAGTGTTAGATTGGCCGAAATTAGAAGGGAAGCGAAGAGGGCTTGTAAAGGTTAACAGAAGGGAGTGGCAATGGCTAAGAAAAAGGAAGAAGCAACGGAGATATCCAATCCAATTCTCGATGAACTGCGCAAACTTGTGCGCCTAGCAGCGCTGTCGTTAACAAAGGGAAGAACCCAACGTGAACAAATCTACATGATGGCAGATGCTGGAATGAATAGAAATGAGATTGCAAGCTTGGTGGGAACGAGCGCTGGAACCGTTAGCGTGGAACTGTCGAATCGCAAAGATAAAAAGCGCTAGATATTTAGGGGTGTGGAAAGGTCACCAACTATGAAGAAGAATAATTCCTCAAGTGATGAGTCTCAAGATACACAACTAAAGTACCTTGAATTAATTGCGGCTTTACTTCTTGAATCGCAGTATGAAGGAAATCAAACTCGTCAAATCGAGTTCCTTGTTAGACAGAACTTTACTTCGCAACAGATCGCAGGCCTTCTTGGGAAGGATCCAACTCAAGTTAGTAAAGACATTTATAAAATCAAAAATCGGAAAAGCTAAAGATATGCCTAACAACGATGACAAAACCAAAGATTTGCTTGAATCACTTCTGCTACTACAACTATACAATCTGGGAATATCCCAGGGGGCTATTGCCAAGTTCATGGGAAAAAGTAAAACATGGGTCAATGAGCGACTCGAAGGCCTTCCCAAGAAGCAATAACGAAATCTCTTGATTAATTTCCGCCCCGACGCACTCAATGCGAGATGAGGAAACGATGCGAAAGAAGACTGGTCTTAGTGCTGAAGAGCTTTTGCAAGATGTTAACAAGAAACTTGATCAATTTTTGCGAGATGTTAATAAAAAACTTGATCAGCTTATTATGATTATTAGCATACAAGCATCAGGCGAAAGAAGCGTGACTGATAACGCTCGGATGTTTAAGACTGCAGGTTTAGATAACGAAACCATTTCCGAAATCCTGGGCACAACGCCAGCGACAATACGCACGCTTACTTCTAATTTAAGGAAGAAAAAGAGATGACCGAAACAAGGGAAACTAGAGAAGAACGTTTGCTCGCAGTAATTTTGCTGCAACTGATGAAAGGCGCAACTCAAAAGGAGAAGGCGTTGCAACTTAGCATTGCCGGCTTTACGAATGTTGAGATAGCAGATCTTCTTGGAATGAAGGCGAACGTAGTCGCTCAAAGCGTTTACGACGCGAAGAAAGTCATGAAGTTCAAGAAGAAATAGCTTATGCCTGTCCCTAAGGATTTCAGACGATTCAAGTATCAATCGGTACGCATCGATCGCTGTGGCAGGTCAATTGGCCGTAACTCTTATTGGAAGCTTTATGCTATAGAGAACTCCTGGAGAATCATCATCCATTCGGTCTTGTCAGTCCAAATCAGCCCGACGTGGTGGGCCGTTGCTGTCGGTCCGAAGAAGCAAAGGACCCTTACGAGCTTCCGAAATCAATATCTTAACAATCCCTTGCATGCATCACCTGGCCATCACGACATCTACTTATTTTTTCTGAGTGATCTTACTAAGATGCTTGCCGATTACCGTAATTTGTTCATTACAGTTCTGTCTGATATAGATCAATGGATAGTTCGTCTGGAAACGATACGTCTTCCCAGAAATTTGGTCGGTCACATGAATTATCCAAATACCTATGACAGACAGAGAATTGACACCACTTATGCGTCGCTGCCTGGAGCTTTTGCACAGCTAAATCAGAACGGAATAACGGTTCTGATTCCTTGAAGACCAGGTTTTATCTGAGCTTGTTCGGTGGTACTGGATTAACGTCTACTACAATGGTTCGTATTGTGCCAGACGCTCTCGAAATTACTGCTGGTATAGCTTGTTTCTGATTTAGCTTGCGTACATCAAAGAAAACAAGCCAACCTTCTCGGCGGGCTCTGTTTCGCATGTAACTCTCCAATTGAGCTGGACCCGGAATGCCGCTGCCACTTAGCATCTTCAATTCAACAATGTGAACCAAGCCTGATGAGAAGGTCACGAGGACGTCAACAAAGCCAATGCCAGAAACTGCTTCACGAAGCAAGGAGCCTCTCCCTGCAAGTTTTGCCTTGGCAAAGACTCCGAGGAGTTCTTGACCATGTTTTTCGGGATGTTTTTTAAGCCGTCCTTTTGATCGAGACTCCCAAAAAGAATTTACCGCCTCCGCTTCGACGGTGTGCTTAAATTCATCAAGAAACTTACGAATAGTGATGCGGGGAAGTACTGTTAGGCGCTTTCCGGAAGATTCAACCCTTTCCGCGACAGCCTTTGTGAGGAAGATCAGCCTTTTTTTGAACTTGGTGTCCAAGAGAGAAAGAATGTTTAGGCTGAATTCATCACGATTGATATTCGTGTTTCTACGATAGAAGGCCGTACGAATTCGTTTCATTGAAGCAAGAAATTCGGCTACTGTCCTACCTGACCGCTCCTGGTCATAGAGCTTGGCCAAGGTAATGGCATACCGATCAGGATCACTAAGGCCGCGACTAACAAAGTAATCCTCGAGATATCCTTGGACTGCGAAAATCATGTCGGTATCACAGACTATCTCTTCTTCTTTGTTGCCTGGTTAGTGTGTCCGTCAGGCCTAAGATTGTATTCTTTGCAAAGATATCTAGTGATTTGAAGAGTGCGATCAATCGGTTTTTTTGCCCATATATCGCGTCTACCGGTGGCATCCACAATTTCTAGAAGCCCCTCTTCTTTAAGTATGCGTAGCTCCCGACTTACATTTGGTTGCTTCATTCCCAGGTGCTGAGCAATTTGAATAACACCTCTATTCCCATTGGCAGCGAGATAAATCTGCGCTCTGCGCTTGCCGTGCCTGAAAATCTTTTTAACGGTCTCAGCGTGCTTACCGGCCTCTGCACGTAGCGCAAATGCATTCGTTTCATCAATTGACTCTACCTTATTTTCGATATGAGCGAGGCGGCTGAGTATCTGTTGGTAGGACTCTTCTCTTATATCTCGTTTTTGGTTCTTCATTTCTTCTTTGGTCTCTTTCTCATCTATGCTGAACCTAAAGTTGAACCTAAAACTGCAATGAGGTAGGAAGTGCCGTTCTTTCTTAGCATAACAACGCCTTCTAAGAAGTCCAAGACCGAAGTGGGGAACGTCCGTGGGCAAGATGCCCACGGGACAGCCGGCGGGACGCCGGCGCTACAACACAGCCGAGGACGGCTGTGCCACACAATCTTCTTCCTGCTAACGGCTAAAAGCTAAGAGCCAAGGGCTTAAGAGCTTATCTCAACGCCTCTTCCACCTCAGACAGCCAATCCGGGCGCTTGAGTATCTCGCGGGGCTTCGGTCCATCTGCGGGGCCTACGATGCCTTCTCTTTCCATCAGGTCTATCAGGTGCGCGGCGCGGCCGTAGCCTATGCGCAGGCGGCGTTGCAGCAGGGAAGTGGACGCCTTGCCGAAGTCCAGGACCAGGCGAACGGCATCTTCGAAGAGTTCGTCGTGTTCGGCCTCGCCGCCGGCATCATCGCCGCCAGATTCTCCGCGCTCGCTGTCTTCTTTGAGGGCCTCCAGGAATTTCTGCTCATACTGGGCGGTGCCTTGAGCGCGCCACGACTCCACGACCAGGGCAATTTCTTTTTCTGTAACAAATGGGGCGTGCAGCCGCAGCACGCGCGAGGTGCCGGCGGGGAGATAGAGCAAATCGCCGCGTCCCAGCAGAGATTCGGCGCCGTTGGCATCGAGAATGGTGCGCGAGTCAACCTTGGTGGCCACGCGGAACGAAACCCGGGCGGGGAAGTTAGCTTTGATCAATCCTGTGATTACATCCACCGAGGGCCGCTGCGTCGCCAGGATCAAGTGGATCCCGACTGCACGCGCCATCTGCGCCAGGCGGGTGATGGATTCCTCCACATTCGAGCCATCGAGCATCATCAGGTCGGCCAATTCGTCGATGATGATCACGATGTAGGGAATGGGTTTGTGTTCGGTCTCGCCTTCTTCAAACAGGCTGAGCGAGCCGCCGCTGTCAAAGAGCTTGTTGTATTGCTCGATGTTGCGGACGCCTTTTTCCGCCAGCAGCTTCAACCGGCGCTCCATCTCGCGGACGGCATTGCGCAGCGCGTTGCTGGCCAGCTTGGGCTCGGTAATGATGGGCGTATAAAGATGGGGAACGCCCTCGTAGTTGCCTAGCTCCAGGCGCTTGGGGTCAACCAGGATCAGGCGCACCTGCTCGGGCGTGGACTTGTACAGGATCGACATGATCATGGCGTTGATGGCCACGCTCTTGCCCGTGCCCGTTGAACCGGCAATGAGCAGATGCGGCATGGAGGCAAGATCGGCGGTCACAATGCGTCCGTTGATATCTTTGCCCATGGCCAGCGTGAGCTTCGATTTCAAGCCGATAAACTCGGGCGACTCGATCACCTCGCGCAACCAGATGGTCTCGCGCTCCCGATTTGGGACCTGGATGCCGACCGTTGCCTTGCCCGGCATACGCTCAATGAGAATGCTTTCCGCGCGCAGGCCCAGGCAGAGGTCTTCGGCCATGCCGGTGATGCGGTTGTATTTGATTCCGGCTTCAGGCTTGAATTCGTAAGTCGTAACTACCGGGCCGGGATTGATATGGGTGATCTGTCCGGTGATGTCGAATTCGCCGAACTTGTCGAGCAGGTCCTGGGCCAGCCCTTTCAGCTCGTTTTCATCAATGGCATGCTGCTCATCCGGACGATGCAGCAGGGAACTGGCCGGGAGCTTGAAGCCTCCGGCGATCTTAGGCATAGTGGTCTTAGGCTTATTGTCACTGTCGGCGCGCTTGCCGACTTCCAAAGAGTCCATGGCCCATTCGTGGGCTGGCGCAGGCTTGGAAGGAATAGCCGGTGCGGCCACACTTTTGAAGGCGGCAATTCCTGTGGTTGAACTCATCCTGCTGGCGGTCTCCTCGGCTACGCGCTCCACACCGGTTTTTGGGAATTCAACCGGCGCCGGAGCAGCCACAAACGGGGCCCGGCGGGCGGATACAACCTGGGTGGTAACCGCAGGTTTGCTGGTACGCCGCTTTTCCAGCTCACGCTGTTCGCGCGCCTTGGCACGCCCTGCGCGCCAATCCACAAAGCGGTTCCAGGCGGCAATAACGAAGGCAAAGCGGGTTTGCATCCAGACGCGCGCGCCGCTGAGGGAAAATGCAGTCGTCAGGTAAAGAGCAACAGAGATAACGCTGGCACACAAAATATATGCACCGGCAATATTAAAGTAACGGATAAAAATGTCGGCAACGATGCGTCCTGCCAGGCCCTCGACAGGAACAGCCTGCAGCCAGCGCAAATGCCAGGGCAACAAGCCCAGCAACGCCGGAACAAAGACCATCAGAGTGCTGCAGCCTACCAGCTTGGCAATGGGAGAGGTAACTTCTCTGGATTTAAACCAGCGCATGCCCAGGAATCCCAGCATCAGTGGGAGCAGGAATACGGTAATTCCTTCTGCTTGTAAGAACAGGTCGCTGGTCAGTGCGCCTGCCATTCCAATCAAGTTTCTCGCCGGACGCGCAGTCAGTGTAGACGCGGCGGTGTTTAACGACGGATCAGCAGGGGAATACGAGGCTAATGCGAGGAAAAGGAGGACCGCGGCAGCAAACAACAACAATCCCACCAGCTCATTCAGCCGGCGGTTCTTGGTCGGCACAAAGGCACGAACGATAATTTTCATTTAGGCGAAAGCACTTAGAGCCGATGCCAGTTATGGCGATCAGCCAAAGTACCCGCGGAAAACCAGAGCTAGAACAATTATGCCAAAAATAATGCGATAAACAATGAAAATCTTCAAAGTACGGGTGCGAAGGTAACGTATAAACCCCGCGATGGTAATGTACCCCACCACCGCCGAAACCGCCGTTCCTACGATAAATGCCTGCTTCATGTCGGCCGGAATTCCCGTGTGGCGCAGATGAATGGCATTGAGCACGCAAGCGCCGGCGATGATGGGCGTAGCCAGCAGGAAGCTGAAGCGCGCGGCGGCGTCACGTGTCATTCCACGGAACAGGCCGGCGGCGATGGTAGAGCCCGAACGCGAGACTCCGGGGACAATCGCTGCCGCCTGGGCAATGCCTACAGTCAGAGCGTCTGCCACGCCGGTCTGGGATAGGCTCTTACGGTAGCTTCCGGCTTTCTCAGCCCACCACATGATCAATGCGACCACGATCATCATGGATGCCACCAGCGCGGGCTGGCGAAAGGTTTCTTCGGCTTGTTTCTCAAACAGCTTGCCAATAATCGCGCCTGGGACCGTTCCCAGCACCAGCAGCCAGAGCAACCAACGCTGTTGCCGCAGCTCTTCCGGTGAAAGCGGGCTGGTATCACCAGAGGCGTCGTCAATTCTGACGTTGGCGCCGAAGGCAGCGCGCAGGATGCGTATCCACAGGCCGGCGAAATAAATGAGCACGGCAACCAGCGTTCCGGCGTGCAGTGCTACATCAAAGGCCAGGCCAGGATCAGACCAGTGCAGCAGGTCGCGCACCAGGATGAGATGACCTGAGCTGGAAACCGGTAAAAATTCTGTGAGACCCTGAACGATTCCGAGGACGATTGCCTGATAGAGGGGCACTATTCTTTATCACTCCCGTAAGTAGGTATGTTCTGCTCGATCTTATATTCCAGCGTCAAAGCGCGGTTGGCCCAATCCGAATCGGGATACTCCGTTGCTACCCGCTTGGCCAGTATGCTGGCTTTACCGGCGGCAGCGGTGCTGCGGGCAGCCTGCTCCTGTGTTTTGTAAATTTCTATCAATGCCGACTGGCGCCAGGCTGCATTGTAAAGTGCTTCGGCGGCTTTAGGCGACTGCGGGTGCTCTTTCACATAATTTTCATAGAGCTCAGTTTCTTTTTCCGGACACTTGGGTTGCGCCTGCCAGTCACCGCAAACTTTGTTGTCGAGCAGATGATACGCAGCCAGATCAGCCCACTTGGTGTGCGGATACTTTTTCATGACCTGGCGCATTACGTCTTCATCCATCTTGGAACGCACATCCGGGTCCTGCTCCTTGGCCGAGGGCAGGGTCATGATATCGGCGTACTCGATTTGCCAGCGGATATCCCCAGCACGGTACAAGGCTTCAGCCGCCAGGGGCGAGTTGGGGAAATATTCTGCCATGCGCGCGTACATTCGCATGGCGTCCTGGGCGGCGCCACGGCGGCCGTGCGGGCGCGAGGCTTCTTCTTCGGCTTCAGCAGCAGCGCCAAACAGGACCCGGTCACCGTTGGGAGTTGTGGTGAGAATAACGCCCTTGGCCAGAGTCCAGCCGGTCAACTGTTGCTCTTCGCTCACCTGGGCAAAAACCTTGACCCAGTCGTGGCTTTTCTCAAAGATCGCAACCTCGCGGCCGCGTCCGGCGGCACCGATCTTCTGGGAGGTGGCGTCGGGGCTGATATACAGCCCGGCTTCACGGATCAGGATGCCGCGCACGGAGTCGGCGAAAGAAAGTGCGGGGCAGAGCAAGAGGAAGAGAGCAATTTTGTAAAACATTCTATGTGGCATGGCAATATTCTAAGTTTGGCTGCACAGTCAGATTTCTTGTCATTCCGAACACGAAGCGTAGCGAAGTGGAGGAATCCCTATTGTGCGGCGATTCTTCACCTTATGCTACCCAAATCCTCAAAGCTCATAGGGATTCCTCGTCACTTCGTTCCTCGGAATGACAACTCTTTCTTCATTCATAACTCATTCTTCAGGATGCCTACCAGCATTTTTGGATCAACATTACCGCCGCTGACTACCGCTGCAATCTTACGCGCTTTTGGTAGTTGCTCGGCATGGAAGAAAACTGCGGCTGGAGCTACAGCGCCGCTGGGCTCGGCGACAATTCTAGTATTGTGCAGGATCAGGCGCATGGATTCGCGAATCTCATCTTCGCTTACGGTCACGATATCATCCACAAATTTCATGATGTGCGCGAAGGGAATTTCTCCTACCGGCGAGGTGCGCAAGCCGTCGGCAATAGTGCGTCCTACCTGCTCGGCAGGGAATGTCACCCGCTGCTTCTGGCGCAAGCTGGCTTGGGCATCGCCGGCCAGCTCTGGTTCAACTCCCACAATTTTTACCTTCGGGTTGATCTGTTTTACAGCGGAAGCAATTCCGCTGATGAGTCCGCCTCCGCTTACAGGGGCCAGAACCAGCTCTACATCGGCCAGGTCTTCCATGATCTCCAAACCAATTGTGCCCTGACCGGCAATGATCTTTTCATCATTGTAGGGCGGGACGGGCACGAAGCCGTATTGCGCTTCCAACTCCGCTGTCTTTTGGATGCGGTCAGCGCTGTTAGGGCCTACAATTACCACCTCGGCGCCGTATCCTTTGGTTGCCTTGAGTTTGATCTCGGGAATATTGTCGGGTACCACGATGGTGGCACGCACTCCCAGGGCACGGGCAGCATAGGCCACGCCTTGCGCATGGTTGCCGCTGGAGTGAGCAATCACACCGCGTTTTCTTTCGGCATCGGTCAGAGAAGCAATTTTGTTATAGGCGCCACGCAGCTTGAACGATCCGACGGGCTGCAGGCACTCGGCTTTCAGAAAAAGACTGAAATCCTTGCTCCGCGGAAAGCGAAGCAACGGAGTGCGAATGGCCACTCCAAGGATGCGTTTTCGGGCCTGCTTGATATCGCTTAGCTTGACGATGACGGCACCTCGGGAGATGGTTTGGCAGGCGCTTCTTTTTCTGTTTCGGCTTGTTGCAAAATTGCCGTTATGAATGAAACCAATTGCCACTCTTCCTTCCAAGACATTTTATGCTGCATATCCACGTGGCTGAACGCTGTAGTAATCAAACGGACGCGAAGGTACTCGGGAGGAAGCTCACGCGCCAGCCACTCGGTTTCTGAAGAGGGAATCACATTGTCCGCTTCACCGTGGAGCAGAAACACAGGCACCTGAATTTGATTCAGATGTCCGGCGGGAGAAACCTGTTGCATAAGTATCTGGTGCTGATCAATCTCTTTCAACAACTGCGGACGCACGGCATCCATCTTGTGCTGAAATAACGCTTCTACGGTTGCCTTGGCGGGAGCGCTAAGCCGGCCCTCTTGCGCTCGCGCAGCGTCAAAGCTCTCCCAAAGCCACAGCCGCAAGGCATCGCGTGCTGCGGGTTGATCGGCAGGAGGGAAAAAATCCTCGAGATGCGCATACACCAGTACGAGTCCTGCATATTGGTGGGCAGGAAGAGATTTGACCGAACCATCAGGCAGTTCGATCTGATCGCTCGCCAAAAAACGCGAAACCCGGGCGAGGTCATGGTGTGCACCGACCGCAACTACGAAATTAATGTCATGCAAATAATGAGGATCAACAGCAGCCAGTAACGCCAACCCGCCGGCAAAGCTAAGGCCCATCACTCCAACAGACTCGCGGTTCAGTTTCTGGGACAGGAAGTGTGCTGCCTCGCCGATAGTCTCGATGGATACAGGATCAACTCGATAATCCGCCAGCTCAGTTACTTCGGGAGTAAGTACAGCCACACCACTCTGCGCGAATGTATGGGCGAAACTCACCAGGCGAGGCTCCTCCATCCCGAGATGATGAATGCCATGGACCAGAACGATCCCTGGCGGTTGCGTGACACCTTGAGGCATGTAAAGACGGGCTCGTACGCTGCCAGAAGGAGCGTTCAAGCTCAGAATGGTTTCATCAACCTGATAGACACCGAACTCACCCAACCTGCCGGGATGGTCGGGGTTATTCATGCGGAGCAGCAGTGACGCGGCGCGCTGGTAGTCATGCGCCGGCGTGAAGGGCAGCGCTCCTACAGTAAGCACAATCGCGCAGAACGCGATCTTAAGGAACAACAGCAGCCGTTTGCGTCGGGTGGATTTCAAGAGGACAATTATAGCTTCACCACAGAGGCACAGAGACACAGAGAAAATTGAGTCATTGAATCATCGGGGCATTGAGTCATTGAAGAAATTGGGGAACTGCGTAATTTGGGTAATTTTCGATTAAGAATTTCGATTTTTTTCCTTGCCACGTTGAACTCGGTTTCACCGGATGTTTCTAAGTACCGAGTACTTGTTTTTTTAGCTGAATGCTGATCGCTGAGTACTGAATGCTCGGCTTCAGATTTCCAAAATCACCGGCATGATGAGCGGACGGCGGGCTGTATTCTTGTTAATGTAACGCTTTAAGTCCTGGCGGATTTTCTCTTTAATCACGCCGTAATCTGCCTTTTCTTCGGCGCTCGATTCCTCCAGCGTTTTCATGACAATGGTGCGGGCCTGTTCGAGAAAGCCGACTTCTTCGGCCAAGCCTCCAGCGCCGGCAAAGCCGCGCATCACGATCTCGGGCGTAGCCTCCACCCTTCCAGAGAGCTTGTTAATCGCGATGATGGGCAGCACAATGCCGTCTTCTCCCAAGTGTCTGCGGTCGCGGATCACCAAATCTTCGACGACGTCGGTCATGGATCCAGAATCAATACAAACCCGGCCTACGGTCACGCGGCCAGCTTTGCGCGCGCCGAGCTCGTCGAATTCCAGAATGTCGCCGCTTTCAATCTGCATCACCTGGCCTACTGCGCCGTGCATGGTGGCGGCCAGCTCTCCGTGCCGCCGCAGTTGGCGATACTCGCCGTGAATAGGAATAAAATATCGCGGCTTCACCAAGTTGATGATCAACTTGAGCTCTTCTTGGCTGGCGTGTCCGCTCACGTGGACCGGTGGGGAAGAGCCGTCTTCGTAAATCACGTGCGCCTCGCGGCGGAATATGTGATCAATCATCCGGTAAATACTTTTTTCGTTGCCGGGGATAATGCGGGAAGAAAGCACGACGGTATCGCCGGGTTCGATGCGTGCGTGCTTGTGGTTATCAACCGCCGCGCGTGAGAGGGCAGACATGGGCTCGCCCTGCGTACCGCTGATGAGAATGCATACCTTTTCCGGAGGATAATTCTTCAGATCGCCGGGATGAATCAGCACCCCGTTGGGAATCTCGACGTATCCCAAATCCTCTGCGATCTCTGCCGAATTGGTCATCGAGCGGCCCACAAGAACAATCTTGCGGCGATATTCGTAGGCCAGATCAAAAGCCAGTTTGATGCGATGAATGGAGGAAGAAAAGCAGGAGATGAAAATCCGCTTTTGAGCCCGGGTGAACACTTCATCGAATTTGCGCCGTACGGCGCGTTCGCTGGGCGTATAGCCCGGGCGCTCTACGTTCGTGGAATCCTGTAATAGCGCCAGCACACCTTCTTTTCCATACTCGGCGAAAGCATGCAAGTCGAACAGGCGGTTATCCGTAGGGGTGGGGTCAACTTTGAAGTCGCCGGTGTGAATGATGACCCCAAGCGGCGTGTGGATAGCCAACGCCACGCAATCCACCAGGCTGTGGGTCACCTGAATGGGATTGATGGTAAACGGTCCAATGCTGAAACGTTTGCCGCTTTCGATAATGTGCAATTTGGCGTTTTCAAGCAGGGCGTGCTCTTCCAGCCTGTCTTCCACGTAGGCCAGGGTGAACTCCGTGCCATAGACCGGCACGTTCAATTCGGTGAGGATCCATGGCAATCCTCCGATGTGGTCCTCATGGCCGTGGGTCAAGATGATCGCCCTGACCTTGTCGCGATTTTCTATGAGGTAGGTGATGTCGGGGACAACAATATCCACCCCCAACAGTTCGGATTCAGGGAACATCAGGCCGGCGTCAATGACGATGATGTCATCTTCCCAGCGCACGGCCATGCAGTTCATCCCGAACTCGCCCAGGCCGCCCAAGGGCACGATATGTAGCTTTCCAGAAGGCATTTAATGGAGCACTTGAAAACTATGATGCTAGCACACGCCCCTTGATACTCAGTGATTTTCCTTGTTTATGCTTTCTTGCCATGCCCAAATAATGAATTGCTTCTCTCCGCCCGACGACCTCTTATGATTTCAATAGAATCTTCAGATTGTCGCGGACTATCCACCCAGGCGATTTTGTTGCATAATTGATGCACCTCCCGGAGAACGGTCTTACCAGGTTACGGCGCACAACAATTTAAGTTTGCAGATGAAATTCTGCTTTCGACTTTCGCACATCCGGATTGTCATGCTGGGGTGTTTTTTGCTGGCATCCGGAAAAATAATCGCTTACCCGGCCGGGGCAACCTTTGAGCTCTCGCTGCCGGCAAACCCTCGCTACGCCTTTGAGCACATTGAACGCGCAGGTCTGAGCACAAAGACGGTCACGGCGTTAGTCCAAGATCGTCAAGGCTTCCTGTGGATAGGCACGCAAAGCGGCCTGATGCGCTTTGACGGCACGGAAGTAGTCACGTTTACCCGTAACGAAGGGCTCCCGACAGCCTTTATTGATCAGCTCCTGCTCTCGCCTAACGGCACTGTATGGGTGGGAACCGCATCGGGCATTGCGCACTTTAACGGCAAGCGCTTTGTGCCGCTGCCACTGCCTTCGTCGGCTATGAGCATCCAACCGATTCATCAGCTCTTTGCCATAGACAAGCGTAATGGAATCTACATTGCCACCACCGATGGGTTGCTTTGGATTGATGGTTTTGATCCTAACCACACGCGTCTGGTAACCAGCAAAGATGGCCTGCCCGCAGGAACGATTGATGCCCTCTATTTCGGATCCGATGGCGTGCTTTGGTTTGCCGTCGGGCACCGTTTAGGCAGGCTGCGGACCCCGGCGTCGCGTCCGGAAATTTTACCCACGGGTATTGGAAGGCCAAAAGAAGCGATCATCGCCATTCTGGTGGATGGTGAACAGAACCTATGGGTCAGAACCACCGAGCATTTGGACCGCTTCAATCTGGGAACCAGTCAATTCATCAAGGATGACGCCGGCATCCCCGAAGCCAATGATTTTGGGGCCCCATCGTTTGATCGCCAGGGGAATTTGCTGGTTCCAACCGTAAATGGTCTATTCCGGCGTATCAATCATCACTGGCAAGCCTATGGTGAAAAACAAGGCATGTCGTCCGAGGCCGTTTTTGCCGCACTCGAGGACCGTGAAGGCGCCATATGGATTGGCTACGGCGGCATGGGGCTAGATCGCTGGCCGAATCCCACTACCTGGTCTGGGTGGGGAAAGTCGGAAGGACTTCCCGACAACGTAGTCTGGTGCACTTTGCGCGACCGTCAAGGGCGTCTCTGGGTGGGAACCAACAAAGGCCTTGCCTTGTGGAATGCCTCCACGCACTCCTGGCGCGTCTGGAAGCAAGCCCAGGGGCTTGCGGGCTCGATTGTCCGCCGGCTGGCCCTGGCAAAAGATGGGGCGATTTGGGTCCTCTCCTATCCCGGTGGGTTGACTCATATTGATCCGGCAACCCTGCAGCTCAAGCAGGTGCGGGTTGAACCCGCCAGTGCACGCGACCCCACGGGAATGGCGCTCGCTCCTGATAACAAGCTCTGGATCGGCAACGCGCAATACCTGAAGACCCTCAGCAACGAAAACGGAAGATGGGTTTCCCGTAATATCAGCTTTCCTTCAGAGGTCATCCATTCCACGAGTCATCCGGTTTTTTCGTCCGACGGAATCTTGTGGACATGCGGCCGCAGCGGCATCTCTCGTTTTGACGGCAAGCACTGGCTGCACTTTACCACCAAAGACGGCCTGCGTTCCGACGTGGTCACTGAGATTGTTCCGGTCAGCGGTGATGAAATCTGGTTTCGCTATGACGAAGCCATGGGATTAGGACATCTTCGGCTCTCAGGTTCCACCGCTAGTGTTGAACACATCACCACTGCCCAGGGGCTCCGCACCGATGCGATCTACATGATCGGCCTCGACCATGCCGGAAATGTATGGACCGGCGGTGACAGCGGCGTCTCGGTCATAGATTCGCAGAGACATATCACCAACCTTACTCGCGCCGATGGGCTCATCTGGGATGACATCAGCGCCGCAGCCTTCTGGGTAGAACCCGATGGCAGCTTGTTGATCGGCACCAGCCGCGGTTTGGCCCACTATGCTCCTCACAAAACGGATGGAGCAGAGGCCGCACAATCCGTGCCGGTAGTGATCACATCAGCCCGCCTGGGAAGCCAGGAGCGCCTCGCGGAAGCTAATCCTGAGGCCAAATACAGCGAACGAGTATTTTCAGCGCAGTTTGTGCCGCTGACCTTCCGCGAGCCCCAGCGCTACCTCTGCCGTTACCGGCTGAATGGTTTGGAATCTGAGTTTACTGAAACTGCTCTGCGTCAGGTACGTTACCCTTCGCTTGGCGCGGGCTCCTATGTATTCGAAGTTTCTTGCCGTCTTGACGAGAATGAATGGAGCGATTCTGCCAGATTTTCTTTTTCCATACACCCGGCGTGGTGGGAGCGTTGGTGGGCGCGCCTGCTCGGGCTTGGCCTGTTGGTCTTTTTGATTTACCTCATGTTGCGCATTCGAACTGCCGCCCTGCAGGCCGACCGCAGACGCCTGGAGGCCGCTGTGGCTGCGCGCAGCGCGGAATTGGCAAACGCAAACCGTGAACTTGCCGAAGCGGCTCTGACCGATCCTCTGACCGGGGTCGGCAACCGCAGGTTCTTCGACAGTATGATTGCCTCCGACATCAGCCAGGCGATTCGCGCATATTCCGATTCCTCTCACAGCACCGATCACCGCGACCTGATTTTTTATCTGGTTGATATTGACCACTTCAAAGAAATCAACGATATGCACGGCCACCATGTGGGAGATCATGCGCTGGTCGAGATGGCGCGGCGCTTTTCGCGCGTGGTACGCACATCTGACATGCTCATCCGCTGGGGTGGCGAGGAGTTCCTGATCGTCTCGCGCGCTTCAGAACGCCGCGATGCTCAGGCGCTGGCGGCACGCATTCTTTCTATCGTGGCCTCTGAGCCCATTGACCTGGGAGGCGGAAAATCTATGTTCCGGACCTGTTCCCTCGGGTGGGGAAGCTTTCCCTGGTTCCGGTCTGCTCCCGAAGCAGTTTCTATGGAAGAGATGCTTACGCTGGTTGACCGCGCGTTGTATGTGGCCAAAAACTCCGGCCGCAACCAGGCCATCGGCATCATGGCGGCTGAAAGAGAACCAGCCGGTCTGCAAGGGGAAAAATCAGTTGGAGAAACCATGGAAGTTGAGGGACGCAAAGTCAGGATATCTCGACTTCCCGGGCCGCAGAAAAAAGCCAATTAGAAAAAGTTTACTGCGGGCGTGCCCTGACGCAAACCTGCTTCCCTCTAAGGGACGTGGGCAAGATGCCCACGCGACAGCCGGCGAGACGCCGCGCTACGGTTTTAGATCAGTTTTCGAGACTAACTTATCGGGCTGCCTTTTTCTCCAGGGGCAGCAGGCGGGCACTGCGCGGTGGGCGGCGCACGCCGTTCAATGTGCGCAGATCAATCTTCAACTCGGAGATGGTGCGGCTGAGCGTATTACGGTGCATGCCCAGTTCGCGGGCAGCTTTACATTGGTTGCCGCTGTTTTCTTGCAGAACAGTGCAGATAAACCGCTTTTTGAATTCGTGTACTGCCTCGGTATAAAGAATGCCGCTTTTATGCATCTGCTGAACAAGAGCTTCGAGTTGGTCCTTCACCTGAGCGCCTCTCTTCCTAATGGGTTGCTATGAAATTAATTCCTGCCGTACGCAATTACTTCCAGCTTTACTGGCTGGGGGTTTTCTGTGGGCCACTGTGGTCTTCCTGTTCAAGGATGAATGCGTTCACCTTTTCCATTCCTTGTTTCAGCCGTCCGCGCAACTCTGCCGGCGCCAACCAACTGGCTCCATAACCAAACACTAGAAAGTAATGTCCTAGCTTGGATTGGGCCACCAGGTTGACACCTGGTGAAAATGCAACCATGCTCATCACCAGAACCGTAGCAATTACGATTCCGCGCGCCAGACCGAAGACCGCACCCAATGCCCGGTCAACCCATTGCAATCCTGCTTCCTTAAAAATCCACCGCGAAATACGTCCCGCCATCCCCGCCAGGAGAATGACGCCAAAGAAAATTGTTAAAAAGCCCGCTGAACTCGCCATCCAGGGTGCGCTGACAAATTGTTGAAACCAGGGCGCAACCCGGTGATAATCCCACGCCGCCAGAAGATAACCAGCGACCGATCCTGCGAGAAAAAATATTTCAAAGAAAAAACCCTCTGCCGCCGCCATCAACGCAGACAGCACAACAATCGCCACCAGGACCCAATCAAAACCAGTCATGTCTATGACAGGTCCAGAGTCCGCCCGGTCAGCAAGCGGTATGCCTCTGTGTACTTCTCACTGGTACGTTCCACAACATTCTCGGGCAACGCCGGCGCCGGAGGCTGCTTGTTCCAGTGGATCTCCTCCAGATAATCGCGCACGTACTGTTTGTCGTAAGAATCCTGCGCCCGTCCGGGCTGGTACTTTTCCGCCGGCCAGAAGCGGGAAGAGTCGGGCGTAAGCACCTCGTCACCCAGCACCAATCCCTTGGGCGTATTGCCAAACTCAAATTTTGTATCTGCAATGATGATGCCTCGCCCAGCGGCGTATTCTGCCGCTTTGGTATAGATCTCCAGGCTCAAGGTGCGTAATTTCTTGCTAAGCTCGGGGCCGGCGTGCTTAACCATTTCTTCGAACGAAATATTTTCGTCATGCCCGCTCAACGCCTTGGTTGACGGGGTAAAGATCGGCTCCGGTAGTTTGTCGGATTCTTTTAATCCAGCCGGCAATTGAATGCCGCATACCGTGCCGTTCTGTTTATATTCCTTCCAGGCCGAGCCTGAAATGTATCCGCGCACCACACACTCAATGGCTATCATGTCGGCCTTGACCACAAGCATGGAGCGGCCTGATAGATCATTGCGGTACTTTTGAAGATGCACCGGGTAGTCGTTCACGTTGGCTGTCACCAGATGGTTCTGGGTCACATCCTTCAAAAAATCAAACCAGAACAGGGAAAGCTGGGTGAGCACGCGGCCCTTATGCGGGATACCGGAAGCCAAAACGTAATCAAAGGCTGAGATGCGATCGGTCGCCACGAACAAAAGATGTTCGTTATCAACACGATAGACATCGCGCACCTTGCCGCTGGCATAAAGTTCCAAGTCCGCGAAATCGGTTTGCATCAAGACGGGATGGTCGGTTCGGGTCTGCACAGAACTCATACTCGAGGATAGTCGCGTATTCTAACCCCACAGAAAAATTTGTCAACATGACCAATTGGTCACTTGACCTATTGTGCAAAATTTCTTCGCTGAAAAACAGTTGACAGAAATTATTTTTTAGTTTTTATACAGGCGCTCAATGGTTTAGAGCTGTGGAAAAGTAAGTGGAAAAGTAGATCGCTTCAAAAAATACAAAATAGAGGCTGGTATTTTATCGGTTGAACCAAGCCGTAAAAACTTTTGATGGCGAACTATGCAACAGGGTGCATGTAATTTTCCCGCCGCGCGGGCTAACTGGCCGCCTTGGCTTCTTCACCGAAGCGCACGGAGACGATCTTGGAGACGCCCGGCTCCTGCATGGTCACTCCATAAAGCGTGGGCGAGATGCCCATCGTCTTCTTGTTGTGGGTGATGATGACAAATTGCGTCTGCACGCTCATTTCTTTTACCAGATCGGTGAAACGGCCGACGTTGGCTTCATCGAGTGGAGCATCCACTTCATCAAGGATGCAGAACGGGCTGGGCTGGAACTGGAAGATGCCCACCAGCAACGCCAGCGCGGTAAGCGCCTTTTCACCGCCAGAGAGCAATAGGACGTTCTGCAGCTTCTTGCCCGGAGGCGAAGCGATAACGTCAATACCGCTTTCGCTGCTGTTCTCCTGGTCGGTCAACCGCATGAACGCCTGACCGCCGCCGAACAGCTTGCGGAAGGTGAACTGGAAATTCTCGTTGATGCGCTCGAATGCCTCTTCGAACTTCTGGCGCGAGATGGCATCAATTTCCTTGATCGAGTTCAAGGTGTTCTCAATGGAATCCAGCAGGTCTTTGCGTTGCGTCTCCAGGAACGAGTGGCGTTCAGCGGTCTTCTTGTACTCTTCCAGCGCCATCATGTTGACCGGTCCCATGTTCTCGAGCTTGGTGCGCATCTCGCGATAAGCCGTATCTTCCAGCGCAAGCGCTTCGCCTTCCACTCGGCCCACGTTCGTATCGGTCAACAACTCTTCACGGCCCAGGTTTAGTTCGTTGCGGCAGGTCTCGGCCATGTACTCGGCATCGGAAGTCAGTTTGGCAATGGCAGCGGAGAGCTCACCACGGCGGTCGCGAGCGGCATCGAGCAACTGGCGCACCTCGCGCAACTGGTGCTCGATTTCAGCCATGCGCGCACGCACCTGCTCCGATTCCTTTTGCAGTTCAACCCCACGGGCTTCCGTAGACTGACGCTCGGCTGCATAAGCAATAAGCTGCTCGGCCAGACGCGCATTTTCGCTGAGGCGCTGTTGCTTTTCCGCGTGCGCAGATTCGATTTGCGCTTCCAGCGAGGCCACACGCGCATTGACCTCGGAGACCAGGGTCTCAATCCGTTGTAATGCTGAGGAGGCCGCAATACGGCGCTCTTCCAGAGCCGCTACCCGCGCCGACATCTGGGAGGCCGTTTGCACCGCCAGGTCGCGCGATTCCTTCATCGTTGCCAGCCTGGACTGTATGGCCGCGACTTCAGATTCCAGCTCTTTGCGGTGCGACTCGTGCTGCGCCGATTCCTGCTGCATCTCCGCCACAGTCTGCTGTGCCTCTTCGCGCTCAGAACGGACCCGGCTGATCTCTGCTTCGTAGGTCCCCAACCGCTGCTGGGTTTTTTCTAATTCGGCTTCAAGCTGTTGCAGGGCATGTCCTGAGGTCAACGCCAGTTTTTCTGCTTCGCGCCTTTCCTCTTCGAGCCGTACCAGCAGGGAAGTAAGCTCAGTAATTTCACGCCCCAGCACGGCCGTGCGGGCCTCATCGGCGCGCAGGGTCTGCTCCATGTCAGAAAGAGTGCGCTGCAGCTCCCGCAATTCGCGCTTCATGGAAAGCGGACCCTCGGTGCGCTGCTTGCCACCCGTGACCGTGAGATTGTGAAAAGTCTCCCCGTTCGGCGCCAGGAAGAAGGCATTGGGGTTTTCCAGTGCCATCTCGCGCGCGGTTGCCGAGTCGGGAGCGATATACCCGTTGCCCAACTTGGGAAGAATTCCTTCCAGCGACTTTCCAAAACCGTTGAGCACCCGAATGCAGCTCTTCAAGGGAACGATAGCATCACGCCGGACAGCAGAACGCGTGTGCTGATCAACGAGGAAAGAAAACTTTTCCTGGCTATCTTCAGAATGCACCAGGAATGTGGCCCGCCCATCGACATCGTTGCGCAGGATCTGCAATCCCTGATCGGCCGCATCCCAGGACTTGACCACGATGTAGTTCAACTCGTCACGCAGGAAGTCTTCCACGACCCTTTCATACTGGTCATCCACCTCAAGAAAATCAGCCAGTATCCCCGCCGGCGCAAAATCTTTTTCCATGGCGCCGGACTGGAACAAACGCTTTACCGATTCGGTCGTATATCCGTGTTCGGCGATCAACGCTTCGAGTGAACCTCGTTTCCCCAATGCGGAAGCATACTCAGCGCGCAGGGAATCGAGACGTATCTTAGCTTCGCTTTCGGCAGCTTTCTTTTCCTTAACCTGTTGCTGGGCTTCAGCAATCTGTGCCGTAAGTGCAGAAACTTTTTGGGAAACAGACTCAAACTCAAAAGCAATCTGTCCGCGCTGCCCACCGAACGCGGTGATTTGAGACTGGGCTCCTGCCGTCTCCTGCTGCAAGCGATGCAGTTCGCGCTCCAGAGAGGCGCTATGTTCTTCTGCCTTCGCCATGCGATTGTGAACGGCGGATGCAGCAGCCACGGCTTCCATGATCTCGCTGCGTCGTGCTTCCTGGCTCTGTTCTGTCGCTGCCAGTGTTTCGGTTGCAGTCGCGGCTTCGTGCTGCCGCAGGCTGGCTTCACTTTGAGCAGCAGCCACATCAGCGGCAGCCGATTCCAGCACCGACCGGTTGCTGTTTAATTCAGCCTGTAAGCCGCCAAGTTGTTCGCGGGTGCGTTCCAGTTCGGCAAGAGCGGCAGCCGAGCGGGCATCGAGCTCTGCGCAACGCTCTTCATTGGTGTGCCGGCGCGAGACGCTGCGCTCCATCTCCAGGGCCAGCGTGTTCAGGTGTTCGGTGTTGCGCTTGGCTTCTTCTTCGATGGCGTAGCCGCGCTGTGTGCGCTCGCCGTGTTCAGATTCCAACCTCTGCACGGTTTCATTCTTCGTCTGCATCTCTGCGGTGATGCTCGCGAGTTCAGACTCGAGTTGTGCCGCCTCACGCTCCAGTTGGGTAAACTTGCTGGCCAGCACGAGGCGGAGCTTTTCGCGCATCTCATCGCGCAGCTTGGCGTAACGCTCAGCCTTGGCGGCCTGGCGCTTAAGGGAATTCATCTGGCGCGTGACTTCATCGAAAATGTCGTTAATTCGGGCCAAGTTCAGCTTCGATTGCTCAAGCCGCGCCTCGGCCAACCGCTTCTTGGTTTTGAACTTGGTAATGCCGGCAGCTTCTTCGATAATCGCGCGCCGGTCATAGGGCTTGCTGCTGAGAATCTGGCCAATGCGGCCCTGCTCAATGATCGCGTAGGACTCAGGGCCAAGTCCTGTTCCCATAAAGATATCCTGGATATCGCGCAGGCGGCAGAGTTTGCCATTCAGCAGATACTCGCTCTCGCCAGAGCGGAACAACCGCCGCGTGACAACAAGTTCGCCGGCTTTGAATTGCGTGGTCTTGAACTTGCGGCGGCGGATCTTCAAAACAACATGCTGCGGAGCGTTTTCGCTGGCTGAAGCATCTGGAGCTTGCGGTTCGGCTGTGTCACTTTCCGCAGTCTGTTGTGCCTCTTCCGGAGCAGCTTGTGCAGCAGCGTTCTCTGAATCCTCGACTGTATTTTCGGGGGTCGTGTTCTCGCCGGCGATGGCATCATCCGCTGCGGCAGCGTTTTCTACAATAACCTCTTCCGGTCCCAGCGGCTGAACGTCAGCGATGTGGCGTTCTGTGTCTTCCGCGGCAGTTGCGCGATCGCCGGCTTCATCCCAATCGTCGAAGGGTTCGTTCTGGATATCAACTTCAGGTTCTGTGAAGCTGGTATTGCCTTCGTACTCTTCAGGGTCAATCAGAGTGAGAGAGACTTCGGCCATGCCAGTAGGCTTGCGATCGCGTGTCCCGATAAAGATCACGTCTTCCATGCGCGAGCCGCGCAGGCTCTTGGCTGACTGTTCGCCCAAGACCCACGAGATGGCATCAGCGATATTCGACTTGCCGCAGCCGTTCGGTCCCACAATGGCGGCGACGCCATCACCTTGGAACTTCAGTTCCGTACGGTCACAGAAAGATTTGAACCCCAGGATTTGCAGCTTCTTCAGTTTTAGCAAAAACTCACTCCCTCATGCCGCATCGGTGTGGTCTTTCAATTGGTCAGATTCCATGAAAGCACTCCCGGCGTTTGTACTGCCTTGTGGGCAGGTAAATTCGCTCCCTGCGGCTGGACAGGGATCGGAAACACAACCATTGCTGCTTAATGTACCGGGTAAGTTACTACCGGTCAAGCATTAAACGCCCAATATATTGTGTGGCATATGCCTATACCGCTGCCTATTGCACAGCCTCTGATGCAATTAGCCAAAAAACTGCTTAACCAGTGCAATTTTCGTTCGGAGATTCGACGAAGGCGGGAGTTACCGCGAGAGCTACTGAAACTTTAACGCGGATAATGGCCGAAATCAAGCGCTAAAGCATAGGAATTACTCATCCAGTTTCCGGGAAAGGGAAACGAAATCCACGTGCCCCTCACTATCTGCTATGCAAGACAACTTTGAAAGGAGCAATTCAAATTTATGAGTGTGCCCAGGGAAAATGAAGCTTTATCAGTATCTCGAAGCAGGAAAAGACCCTTATTTTTTGCCATTTGCCTCGGAATGGCTTTGCTGCTCGCGCGTTCTGTCGCAACCGCACAAGAGCGTCCCCGTTTCGATCCTGATCGTGATCATGATCGAGACCGGATTCACACCATGTGGATTGATCACCTTGTATTTCTGCCGGGTGACCCCAGCGTGCAGACCTCGTTCAACGCGGTTAACTCGGGTGTTGGAGGCGGATTGAGCGGCCTCATCATCACCTCCTCAACCCTCGGCGACGAGGCACAGGGTGGGGGAAACAAAGTCGTCGAGACCGCTCTGGAAGTACCGCCAGGCTTCCAGATTGTAAGCGTGCGCGTGTGCTACGAGAATTCCAACCCGCGCAGCTTTATCACTCAGACACGGCTGGCGCAGGTGCAGAACCCTCCCAGCACCGCCATTGTTTTGCTGGATGACCCAACCCATCTCAACGCTGCGGGTCCGGTCTGCGTTAACAGTCAACCAACGTTGGTCAATCCCGCAAAGGGTTCTGTCCTTCTCGATTTGCGTGTCAATTTTGGCGATACCACCGACAAGATTGTGCTTCGGGCGGTAGGGTTGAACCTTGTGAAGTAATCTCCTGTTCGCAACTGGCAGTTATAGCCTGGGGATGTGAATGATGGAGAGAGGGGAAGTATCTGAGAGAAACTACTCACGCATACTTCCCCTTGCAAAATTGAATTGGTTATACCAGCCGCGCTACAAGATCGTAGTCATGAGTTTCGGTGATCTCGCAGCGGTGGAATTCGCCGGCCTGAACATTATCGAGGGCGCCAAAATCATTGATAAAGACTTTGCCATCAATTTCTGGTGCGTGCATCTCGGTGCGTCCTTCCCAAAGCCAATCAGTTTCTTGCGACGGGCCTTCCAGGACAACATCAAACTGCTTGCCAATCAAAGCGCGTTTTTTACGTTTGCTGATCTGGCGCTGGATTTGCATCAGTTTCTTGCGACGGCCTTCAATCACACGATGCGGTAATTTTTCTTCCAGATGGAATGCTTTAGCACCCTCTTCATCGGAGTAGGCAAAGGTCCCCATCCAATCGAACTCAGCGGCGCGAACAAAATCACACAGCGCCTCGAAGTCGCGTTCACTTTCTCCCGGAAACCCCACGATGAATGAAGTCCGCAATGTGAGTTGGGGAACGGCGCGGCGCATCTTCTCGATGGATTTCAGGAAGATGTCGGCACTGCTGCCGCGCTTCATGCTCTTAAGCACGGGAGCCGAAGCATGTTGCAACGGGACATCAATGTAAGAACAAATCTTCGGATGAGAGGCGATAGCTTCGAGCAGGCGCCCGGTGATCTTGTTGGGGTAGGCATATAAAAAACGCACCCAGCGCAGATCGTCAATTGCAGCCAGCCGCTCCAGCAGAAGTGCCAAGCCGTCTTTCAAGCCAAGGTCCTCGCCGTAGCAGGTCGTATCTTGTCCGATCAGAGTAATCTCTCGCACACCACTCTGTACGAGACGCTCGGCTTCTGTTATTACCGATTCGAACCGGCGCGAGCGAAATTTGCCGCGCAGTTGCGGGATGATGCAGAAGCTGCAAGGATGATCGCATCCTTCGGCAATCTTGATATACGCCAGATGCCGGGGCGTAGCCAGCACACGCGGCGTGGTTTCGTCGTAAAGATAATTGGGCAGATCGGCGATGGCCCCATCCCACTCGTTGCGCGAGAAGCGTCCGGCCGCTTGGCGGGCGTCGCCTTCGGCACGGGAAGTCGACCCTCCATCCGGCTTCGAATAGGTTGCCTCCGGACGCGAAGTAATAATCTTAAAGGGTGAAAAATCCTGACTTGCGCCGGTTGCCGATTGCGCCAGTCCAGCGCTGGCAATTATTTTTTGCAGCTCGCCGGTGCCGACAACCGCATCTACTTCGGGAATATTTTTTTGAATTTCATTGCGGTAACGTTCTACCAGACAGCCGGCGACAATCAGTTTTTTTGCGCGGCCGCCTGGGTTTTCCGCAGAAGCTTTGTGCCGCGCCATCTGCAGGATGGTATCCACCGACTCCTGCTTGGCCGTGTCAATGAACGAGCAGGTATTGACTACGATGACATCCGCTTCATCGGCACGAGCAGTGATTTGCGCGCCCGACGAGGCCAGCATCCCCATCATGACCTCGCTATCCACGAGATTCTTGGGGCACCCCAG
This sequence comes from Terriglobales bacterium, assembly GCA_035487355.1. Lineage (NCBI taxonomy): Bacteria > Pseudomonadati > Acidobacteriota > Terriglobia > Terriglobales > Terriglobales bacterium. Next base: position 41,861 of record DATHMF010000116.1, read on the forward strand.
GCTGACAAAGCCTATCTTGACCGGGGTTTCTGCCCGGGCTGAGGGGGTCTCAGTTGTGTTTTTGGATGACATGCAATCTTTCTATTTTAACATCTGGTGAATTCATCGCCGGGCGGCAATCTCTACTTCCGCGAACAGCTCAGGTAAGCGTTTGGCGTCTTCTGTCATCTCCCCAAATCGTGCCCGCAGGTAGTGCAGGGTAAACACTGAAACCACGCGTCGAAGCTCAGGTTCAAGAATCGAGTTCACGAATTCTGCTGGAGTTTGGGCGGGCTTTTTCTCACATCCCCGGCGGGCGAGGGAAGCCGTCATGCGTTCATACCAGATGGAAGCCGCCGCGCGTGGGGCGTCTTCTGGCCTCGCCGCAATCCGATAGTCGCGCCAGGTGTGCAGCAGCCTGCGGCCGTTCACCGCCAGCAAGAACAGGGCGACCAGAGCTGTCAGGACCAGGCCGTAACGTCGCGCGATTTGCCGTACGTCCGTCGTGCTGGCATGGCTGACCAGTTTGTAATACCGGCGCATCAGTGCCAGCTTCCAGGCAAACATGCGGCTGCGGGAGAACAGGAACATCCTGATCTGCAGGTTAGATTGGTGTCCAAAGTCGTAGTTGATCACCCATTCGCGCCAGAACTCGCCGACCGCATCAAGGTATAGACCCATGCGCGAATTGCGCAACACCGAAGTGGAACCAGGATCGGGTGGTGTGGGATCGAAAGTGCTCCATCCGTAACCAGGGAAATACACTTCCACCCAGGTATGCGCTTCGCTCGCGCGCACGATGTAACTGGAGGTCAGATCGTTGAACTGGGCGCTACGGAAGCCGTTGACCACGCGCGTGGGAATCTGCAATGTGCGCAGCATAATGGCCATGGCGGAGGCAAAATATTCGCAGTGGCCCTCTTTGCGCACGAAAAGAAATTCCGCTAAAGGATCATCCGGTGGTGTCTGCGAAAGCTTCAGTGTGTATCCATAATGCGTGCTCAGGTAATTCTCGATTTCGCGGGCGCGATCGTAGTTATTGGTTTTGCCCGCTGTAACTTTTGCCGCCAGTTGCGCGATGCGAGGATCAAGCTTGGGCACCTGCAGATAATGCAGCGCAATTTCTGGTGGAAACTCTCCAGAAGCTTTGCGTAACAGCTCTGGTTCGGCCTCAAGCACATTAGAGCGCCCCACGTAAATACCGATGGGTTCATCTGTAAATGCCGAACCCGCCAGGTCTTGCGAGACAGAACGATAATTGCCCACGATGGCGTCTCCAAAGGGGGCCACAAAGAAGACGTTTGTGCCAATCGGTTCCATCACCACGCGGTAATTCAGCATGTGCGCGTAGGGGTGCGTGTACTTTGCAGACGTTTCCGGGCGAAATCCTTCTCCGGTTTGCGGCCGCAGGCTGAATGTTCCAGAAATTCCATGTGGAATGGGAGAAAATGTAAGCGGATTGTCCCACTTGCGGCCGTCAAAGAGCCCCAGCGCCACGCCACGCCACTTCAAATTGGTGAAATTTCCGCGCGTATCGCCGAACACTTGGACATGCATGACGATGGAGCTGGATTGCTTGATCTCGCCAATCTGGCCGAGTTGTACCTCGTTTCCAAATCCGGTCAGCACCTGGTTGTTTTGAGCAAGCTGGCTCAGATAACCATTGCTGGTGCGGGGAAGGACGTAGAAAACAATCGGCGATGTCACGCTGATGCTGATCACCAGGACTACGGCCGCAATCAGAAGCGAGCGGGCCAGCACAGATTGGTCTGGTATTTCGCGCGCCTGCGCCGTAGCGGTTTCTGCGGAGCGTTTCATCTCCATGCTGAGAAAGGTTGTGGCTGTCAAAACGAGAAACAGCAGGAAGGCAAAAAAGAAGGTGCTATCCACAGTGAGCACCGCTGCCGCCAGGACCATTAAGAACGCAAGCAAGGCGAGATAGAAATTGTCGCGCTGGCGATGCACAGAAAACATTTTGACCACCATGCTGAACAGCACAAGGTGCACGGTGGCATTAACAAAGCTTCCAGATATCAGAAAGAAATCGGCAACGTAAAAAACCACGTACACAAGTGTGGCGTAATTGGTGTAGCGTTCCGAGATCTTGAATTCCCGTCCGCGTGCCAGCAATACACCCCGAACGATGAGCGCAACAGCGACGAACAACACAGAGAGCATATCCAGCTTACCGGTACCGGCCAGGGTAAAAAAACCCGTGGCGATCAACAGGTAGAGCGAGGTATCAAAGAAGCGTTCGATCGCCAAAGGCACCCGTAAGCGCACTGCTGAAGCGGAAGACACAGCATTATTGTACCCCTTACGTTAACCATCTTTTTTGTGCTGCGGTGGGTCATTCTTAGGTCATTTGATAAAATCGTCTGTCAGGCATTGGGTCCCGCGCAACGCAATCCCGCCAACCCCGCCAGGTCCGGAAGGAAGCAACGGTAACGGGCTCGTGCGTGTGCAGCGGGTACCCCGGTGCCTGGCAAACTGGCCCTCCAGGCAATAGATTCCACACGCAGCGAGTTTACGAAAGCTCGTGTTCTTCTTGGTAAGGGTGGTTTTTTGGTGAGCGCCGTGCCGCGCGAACCAAAAAGCGAGGGCGCAGCGGTTTACCGCGGAGCCTTATATAACTGGAGATATTAATTTTGCAAAATCTATTAGGCGCCAAGATTACCGCTCTGGGAACCTATGTCCCGCCCAAAATTCTTACCAACAATGATCTTGAAAAAATGGTGGATACCACCGACCAGTGGATTGTCGAACGCACCGGCATCCGCCAGCGCCATATCGTGGAAAAAGGAGTCGCCTCCAGCGATCTGGCAGTTGAAGCGGCCCGCAAAGTACTGACCGAGCGTGGAATCACTCCTGGAGATGTAGAGGCCATCATTGTTGCCACGGTCACGCCCGATATGATGTTTCCCGCCACCGCCTGTCTGGTGCAAAACAAACTCGGCGCCAAAGGCGCATGGGGCTTCGACGTATCGGCGGCCTGCTCGGGTTTTCTCTATGCTTTGCAGGCGGGCGTGCAGTTCGTACGCACGGGAGCCCACAAAAAAGTTTTGGTCATCGGTGCGGACGTGATGTCTTCCATCATTGATTACACCGATCGTGCCACCTGTGTAATTTTTGGCGATGGCGCTGGGGCTGTGCTGGTAGAGCCCGCTGCCGCTGACGAGCCCGGTTTTATAGACTTTCTTCATGAGGTAGACGGCTCCGGCGGATCCGCTCTCAATATGCCGGGAGGCGGAAGCCTGCATCCGCCATCGCACGAGACGGTAGACAAGAAATTGCATTACGTCCATCAGGATGGGCAGGCCGTATTCAAGTTCGCGGTGCGTAAGATGGTTGAGGTTTGCGAGACCATCTTGAAGCGCAACGGATTGAAGGGCTGCGACGTAGCCGTATTCCTGCCTCACCAGGCCAATCTGCGGATCATCACCGCCACGGCAGACCGCATTGGCCTAAAATCCGAGAACGTGATCGTCAACATTGATCAGTTTGGGAATACTACGGCAGCAACTATTCCTTTAGCCATGCAGACCGCACGCGAACGCGGTAAGCTAAAGAAAGGCGATCTCGTACTTCTGGCGTCGGTTGGCGCAGGATTTACCGTTGGAGCAACCTTGCTGCGATGGGCTTATTAGGCAATTGCTATTCAATGGCCTCAAATATTTTGCGCTATATCAGTTCTACCGGCCAAAACTTATGTCTCGGAAGCATCAGATTCGTGTTGTCCTGTTTGATTTGGGCGGAGTGCTGGTCGAGCTGTCCGGGGTCCCGACCATGCTCGCGTGGATGAGCAACCGGGTTTCATCGGAAGAGCTTTGGAAAATGTGGCTTACCTCTCCGGTAGTCCGCGCATTTGAAACCGGACGAGCTACCCCTGAGTGGTTCGCCGATCAACTTATTGTGGAGATGGGCCTCCCCGTCGGAACACCTCAGCTTCTGGACGAGTTCGCACGTTGGCCGCGTGGTCTGTTTCCGGGCGCCCTTGACCTGATCGGCAGAGTTCCGCAGCGGTACACGCGGGCCACGCTGTCCAATTCCAACGCGCTGCACTGGCCTCGCATGATGGAAGAAATGCAACTAGCCGAGGCTTTCGATCTGTATTTTGCCTCGCATCTGATGGGCAAGATCAAGCCTGATGAAGAAGTGTTCCAACACGTGACTGACACACTGAACTGCGCCGCGGACGAAGTCCTTTTTCTCGATGACAGCAAACTAAACGTAGAGGCGGCGCAAGCCGTTGGGATGAATGCTGTCCAGGTCAAAGGAGTAACGGCCGCGGAGCAAGCTTTGATTGAAGCCGGGGTGATAGAAAATTAAGGTTACTTCTTCTTGATCTCTTCTCGATGCTTGGCCGCTTCTTTCGGCACCTGTGGCTCAGTCATGTTCACAGGATCAAGGATTTCCGCAATTTCATTTTCCGTCAGCAACTTTTTCTCGCGGGCAATATCTATGATTGATCTGCCCGTTGCCACGGATTCTTTTACGATCTCCGCCGCCTTGGCGTACCCGATATACGGATTAAGCGCCGTTGCCAGCGAAACCGTGCTTTGCGCGTAGAACTCGCAGCGTTTCTGGTTGGCGGTCAATCCGGCTACGCACTTTTCGTTGAAGACCTGCAGCATATTGCTCAGGATGGTAATGGACTGCAGCACGCTATAAGACATCGTAGGCATCATGACGTTGAGTTCGAGCTGTCCCGCCTGCACCGCCATAGCTACTGCTACGTCGTTGCCAATCACCTGAAAGCAAACCATCGCCGCCAGCTCAGGCATAACCGGATTAATTTTTCCCGGCATGATCGAAGAACCGGGCTGCAATCCGGGCAGATTAATTTCGGCGAATCCTGTATTGGGGCCGGAAGAGAGCAGTCGCAAGTCATTCGAGATACGAATGATTTCCAACGCTAGATTGCGCAGCGCGCTGGAGACGGCCGCCATCGCAGAATTTGACTGCATCGCCCAACGCATATCTTTCGCGGGAACAAGCTTTTGTCCGGAGAGGCGTGCCAGATTGGCAATGGCCCTTTCACGGTAATCAGGATGCGTATTAATGCCGGTCCCAACCGCCGAACCTCCCAACCCTAGTTCGCGCAGCTCGTTGCTGTTCAGTTTGATGCTCTCGATTGCCTTACGTACAGAGACTGCGTAGGCGGCGAATTCCTGCCCCAGGCGAATCGGCACAGCATCCTGCATGTGCGTGCGGCCCGACTTCATCACATCGTGAAATTCCTTTGTCTTTTTCTCTAACGACGCTGCCAGCGCGTCCAGGGCAGGGTAGAGTTTCTCCAACTCCAGCAGCGTGGCTAGACGCATGCTGGTAGGGAAGACGTCGTTGGTAGATTGTCCGTAGTTGACGTGGTCATTGGGATGCACCGTGTATTCGCCCAGCTTGCCGCCCATCAGCTCAGTAGCGCGGTTGGCGATGACTTCATTGCTGTTCATGTGGAAGCTGACACCGGCCCCGGCCTGAAAAACATCCACCACAAATTCTTTGTCCCACTTGCCCTCGGCAACCTCCTGTGCGGCCTGGATGATGGCGTTCGCGCGTTGCTCATCTACCAGTTCCAGCGACTTGTTGGCCTCGGCTGCGGCCTGCTTCACCAGGCCGATAGCGCGAATCAGCGTGGGATGCGCCCTCATTCCCGAAATAGGATAGTTCTCAACCGCTCGCGCCGTCTGCACGCCGTAGTAAGCGTTTGCCGGGACCTCTTTAAATCCAATGGAATCCTTTTCCTGCCGGGTTGCATTCATGGTTGCTGTAGCCATTTTGGAAGGGCTCTCTCCTTGTTTGAATCTGAGCAAATGCCAAACAGAAAATTATAACAACCGCCGGTGATCAAAGCTGGAGTACATTGCGCCAATCCAGCCCCGAAAAAACTACAGTGGAGACGTAGCTTGCTACGTCTCTGGCCAGAGCTAAAAGCCAAGAGCTAAGAGCTTCTACTGATGATTTAGAATCGGAACAGTGATCGAAGCCATGTCACAAGCAACGGAAGAGAAGACAGATGTCATCGTGATCGGAGCCGGCCCCACCGGCATGGCCTGCGCGATTGAAGCGCAGCGCGCCGGGCTGAGCGCCCTGCTGATTGATAAGGGCTGCTTGGTCAATTCGCTCTTTCACTATCCCGCCAACATGGTTTTTTTCACAACGCCTGAGCTGCTGGAGATCGGCGATATTCCTTTTCCCTCCGCTAACGTAAAGCCGACCCGGCCAGAAGCGCTGGAGTACTACCGCAATGTCGCCCAGCACTACCAGTTAAAGATCCGCCAGTATGAAAGGGTAGAGAAGATCTGCGGTAAAGATAACGAATTTCTGATTGATACTACCCACGACCAGCGTGGCGATAAATTCCAGTATCGCGCCCGTAAAGTCATTATCGCCACCGGCTACTACGACCTGCCCAATATCATGAACGTACCCGGTGAAGAGCTGCTCAAGGTTCTGCACTATTACCGCGAACCGCATCCGTACTTTGATACCGACGTTCTCATTGTCGGCGGCAAGAACTCTGCCGCCATTGCCGCGCTGGAACTGTGGCGACGCGGCGCCCGAGTAACCCTGGTGCATCGCGGACCGGGCATGCATGCAAACGTAAAGTATTGGATTAAGCCTGATATTGAAAATCGCATAAAGAATGGGGAGGTTAAGGCTTACTTCGAGTCCATCGTGCGCGAGATTCGTCCGGATTGCGTGCTGCTAAGCACTCCTGCAGGCGAGATCCGAATCAAGAACGATTTTGTCTTCGCCCTGACCGGTTACCATCCCGATTACGATTTCCTGCGCAGCGTGGGCATTCGCCTTAACCAGAACGACTATCGCCCCGAGTGCAACCCGCAAACCTTGGAAAGTAACGTACCTGGAATTTACGTGGCCGGAGTGATCGTGGCCGGCGCCAAGACCAGCGAAATTTTCATCGAGAATGGCCGGTTCCACGGCAAGCAAATCGCCGAAGACTTAAAAAGAAAACTTGCCACAGATTTACACGGATAAACACGGATTAGAAGCTATCTCATAAATGCGCTGTCCGGCGGTTGCTGGTGAAATGGCGATGTTAATGCCAACTATCGAATTGCACCTAACTTTCCACTTGCAGATTTTGGATCTTACTTGGAATTGAGCCGGGCGCTCGGACGTCTATTCAGGCGCATGTTCCTTCGGTAGCGGATGAAGTTGCAGGAAGGCGGCTGCGGCGTCGCGGGCACGTACCGCGATTTCGCGGGGGTTCGGTCGCTCGGCGACGCCGAGCAACAGGCTGACCATCAAATCGCCCCAGAGCAGCCCCGCGAACTGCTGGCCAAGTTCGGCAGGACGCCCTGCGAGCAGTCCGGCCGCCTGGGCCCGGGCCATGATTTTACGCAAAGCGGCGCGGCTTGTCTCGCGTCCTATAGAGTTGAGCGCACGCGCCACTTCGGGGGCCTGGACCGCCTCGGCGATCGCCAATCGGAATACCGCAATGACCGTGGGATCGCTTATCTCGCGGAAGAGCTTGGTCCCGAAAGAAGCCAGCACCTGCTCTAGGGTATCGCGATCGCGCAGCACGGGCAGGTCAACGGGCACGTCAAATCGTTTGGCGCGCTCGCTTATGCAGGCGATCAGCATTTCTTGTTTGTTGCCAACTAGCGCGTAAAGCTCTCGCTTCGAAACGCGCGCGCGCGTCGCGATCTCAAGTGTGCTGGTCGTTGCGTAGCCGCTCTTCATGAACGCCGCAAAGGCCGCCTCAAGGATGCGCTCGCGCACTGCGGTTTCGTCGCCGCCTTCCTGGCGGCGTTTTGACATGGATGTCGTAGCCATCACCCCTCCTTGACGAAGCTGGTACCGTATAGTACCATTATGAGTGTGTGGTACCCAAGGGTACCAACTCAAATTCCGAGAGGAATCAAAGGAGCTGAACCATGAAGATTGAAATGTTTTACCTGATGCTGGCGTTCGCGACGGTCCTGGCGCCTATGGCGCAAGGCCAGGTCACACCGCCGCAGCCCAAGATCACCGGCGTGCTGACGATCCTTTCGCCAAAACCGGGGGTTACTCCCGAGCAAGTCATGAAAATCATGCCCGCCGAAATTCGTGCGACCGTTCCCCTGTATCTCGACGGCAAGATTCAGCAGTGGTTCACGCGCGGCGACGGCCGGGGCGTCATCTTCATACTGAACTGCAAGGACGTAGAGGAGGCCCGGGCCCTCATCGAGGACCTACCTCTCTCGAAGGAAAACCTCATGGACGAGCAGTTCATTCCGGTCGGGCCACTCATGCCGCTCAGGATGCTATTGCGTGATAGCCCTAACCAATAAGTGAACTCGGCCACTGCGGCCGGATACAAAGCCCTGGGCGGAGGCTGGCAGTCTTTCCCATTGGAAGCCAACGCTGGAAGTAAACGGCCATTCGACGGCGATGGCTGAACTTCGAACACCGAAACCTTAGGCCGCGTTGAGAACCGTGATTCGCGGTGTGGATCTTGCTCTCGTTAGATGACGTATGTCATCTAACGGGAAGCCGTCAATCTGATAGGAGGCCAAATGTCGCCGGAAATTATCTTCAATCTGCATCTCATTCTAGGTTATGTCGCGTGGCTGCTTTGCTTCGGCGTGTACATCATGCCCAGGCTCAAGGCGATGGACCTGGTTGCAGCGCAACGTGCCATCGCTACCCTACACAGCTTCCGCTTCTTCGGGCTCGTCTTTATTCTTCCAGGTGTCGTCGGCAATCTGCCCGCGAGCTTCGCGACGTTCGCCGCCTACTGGGACCTGGCAACCGGGGTGCTCGCCATCCTCGCGCTTCTCACGGTAAGGATACGTCCACTCTTTTGGCTGTTCGTAGTCGCCTTCAATCTCGTGGGAGTGGTCGACCTCATCCTCGACTATTACCACGCCGTCCAGGTCGGCCTTCCCGCGCTGGCGGGACAGTTGGGCGCCACATACGCGATCCCGATCATCTACGTGCCCGTGCTGATGATCACGCACGTCGTCGCATTCTATTTGCTGCTGCGTCCTCAGCCCAAGGCGGTTCGAGCCTTCGCCGGGGATGCGGCGGCATCTTAAGGGTCCCCGCGTGTGTGTTCAGAAGTAGTTGAAGCTAGAAGAGCTGCGCCTGTAGGGGAGTGTCTAAAGTGACCGGCGGCGCGGACTACGCACCCTCATTCTGCGAATTGTTGAGCTTCGTACCGACGGGGATAGCGCCGCATTTGAGCTGCGTCGTAAACAATTTTCCACCGTGACGGGCGCCGGGCAATACGGAAGTAACTGTTGAAAACAGGCGATTACACCACCTATGTTGGGCGCACCTCGCAGAGCTATTTATGAGATAGCCTATAGAAACACCGAATAAGTGGCGCTTATTTCAGGCTCACTACCTGCTCACCCAATTGTTCGTTGATCAGCCGCGAAAGCAGTATCTTCAGGTCCTCGCCCGTCTTGCCCAATACAAATGCATTGGCCGCGTCGGACCAATCAAGCTTAAAGCTGGTGGAGAGGGCCGAGATCCAGATTTGCTTCACCGGCGCATTGGGTGAAATCACAAAAATAGCGGGCGGCTCTTCAAAGTTGACTTTAAGAGCGCCTCCGCTCTCTTCCACTTCTATTTCGGCGGAATCCTCAGCGCGAATCAGGCTTTGTTTGAGCGACTCCAGTGCAGAGTCGGCATGTCGGCGAAATTGCTGTTCATCCATGGGCAGTTCCAGTTTCAAGTTTCGAGCCAGGGAATAGTTTAAATCATGCCTCCTGCTATGAAACAGCAACTCGAAACCTGAAACCCGAAACTAAGAACTGCATTTAGAACGGAATATCCTCATCCGTAATCTGCGAGGCTTCGCTGAACTCTTGTTCTGGTGGTGCCGGGGCGTTGTTGCCCGCGGCAGCACCGCGTGAACGTGAGCCGCCGCCTTCGTGATCGGCCTCGCCGCCGCGTCCGCCGAGCAGAACTAAATCATGAGCGATGATCTCAGTGCGATACTTTTTCTCACCGCTCTGTTTGTCTTCCCAGGAAGAAGTCTGCAGGCGTCCTTCGATGTAGATCTTGTTGCCTTTCTTCACGTACTCGCCCACGATCTCCGCCAGGCGCTGCCAGGCGACAATGTTGTGCCACTCGGTGCGGTCCTGCCATTCGCCGGCTTTGTCTTTATAGCGTTCGTTGGTCGCCAGGCTGAACTTGGCCACTGCCGTGCCGCTGGGAGTAAATTTGACCTCGGGGTCCTTTCCGAGATTTCCGATGAGAATAACTTTATTCACGCTTTTTGCCATGGCTCTGTTGCTCCTGGGTACTGCAGAAATGTTTCGATGCAATATACCACCTTCGCTGCATCTTTGCCTGCTTGCCGCCGGGGCCTGCATTCATTTAACTTAAAAGTATTGGTTGACTCCCATGAAAGTGTGCCTTCTATGATTTCCCTCCAACCGTGGGAGAAACTGCAGCCAGAGCTGATGGCCTTGAACCAGCGCTTGCTGCTTTGGCAGCAGCAGGTCAAAGACGAACTGGGCAGGTTACTCGATCCGGTCAAGGCTGCTGCTGGCGAGTACAAACATGAGCAGCAACATGAGGCCTTGCGCCATGCTATGGCCAAGGCTGGAGACGGCCCCCGGCACGATCTGAACCTGGCCATTGACCAACTCTGTAGCTTGTATCTTGGTGCCACATCCAAGGAACGCGAAAACATTCGGTTTTTTCTGGGAAAGCAGCCTTACATCCTGCATGACCTTTGGGGATACCTCCATCGCGCCGCTGAGCAGGTTCGCGCCGGGGGCCCAGCCGGGAGTGAAGAACAGTGGCTGCGATTTGGGGTCGCCGTTGCTTCTATGGAAGACCTGCGTGGCGACTACCACGACACGCTTGCCGGGTTGGGAGATTTATATATGGCGGCAACCGAGGCGGGATTGCAGCCTGACCGGGCTTTTCAGGAAATCGCGGAGCTCTCCAGCGAGGCGCCAGTTGCAGAAACTTCCATACGCGGGCTGCTGAAGATTTTTGAGAAAACTGAGTATTTCCTGCAAGAGATTCAACCGCAACTGGCCCGGCACGCTAACCGAAGCTAGCGGTTGGTCACCGTGCCTTCTTCGGCGGGAGATTTGGCGAACATGATCTCGCCGACCAGCAGGAGCGCTCCGATCACAATGGCGCTGTCGGCGATGTTGAAAGAGGGCCAATGCGAATTGCCCAGATAAAAATCCAGAAAATCAACCACGTGGCCTGCGACCACCCGATCCCATAGATTCCCAATTGCTCCTCCCAGGATGAGCGAGAGCGCAATTCCTGTGGAGTTCATGGCATGGCTGTTCTTCCAGAGCAGGATAGACACTACCACCAGCGCCAGCGCTGAAAAAGCTATCAACGCTGCACCCCGCCACTCGGAGGGCGAATCCGCAAACAAGCCGAAGGCTGCGCCCTGGTTCTCAACGTGGGTGATACGGAACAGTCCCGGAATAATACTGATGGTGTCATGCAGCGAGATATTTGTCGCCACCAGCCATTTCGTAAACTGATCGGCGAGCACAACAAGGGTTGCGATCAAAAAGTGGTATTTACGTTTGGCGTGGTTATTGGAAGCGGGTTTCAATTTTGAGCCTTGTTTCCTATTTCATCTTCGTTTCGTGGGCCAAACATCTCGGCCAAAGCCTGGCTGCAACGTTCGCATACCGTCGGATACTGCTTATCTTCTCCCACATGCGTTGAGTACGTCCAGCAGCGTTCGCACTTTGTCCCCTGCGCCCGAGCCACCTTAACGTGGATCGCCGCGGCTCCGTTCCCAGAGGCTGCCTTTTCTAATACAACACTAGAGACCTTCAAAAGTTCCCGCAAATGCTTACGATTGCGTTCCAGCACCTGGTGGGCCTGCTCCGCCGCCGAGATTGTCACTTGCGCCTCCTCACTGCGGCCAATCGTCTCTTTCTTGCGCTCTTCCTCCAGCGCCTTCAAAGCGGCATCACGCACCGAAAGCATCACCGCCCAATCGGCACGGAAAGCCGCGTCATCCCAATTGGATGCTCCGGCAACTTCTTCCGGTGCTGGAAACCGCGCCAGATGCACACTCGCCGGCCAATCCTTGCCCTGGGGCAGGTATTGCCAAACCTCCTCGGCGGTAAAGCTCAGGATCGGTGCTGTTAGTTTGACGAGCGCCGAGGCAATTTGCCACAACGCAGTTTGCGCCGAGCGGCGCGCCTGCGAATTGGTGGCTGCCGTATAGAGACGGTCTTTAATCACGTCAAAATAGAAGGCACTCAGGTCTACCACGCAAAACTGGTTCAGCCGCTGGTAGATTTTGTGAAAGGCAAACTCTTCGTACCATTGCCGAAGTTCTTTTGTCAGGTCGGCGGTCAGAACCAGCGCATAGCGATCCAGGGGCTCCAGCTTCGAAAATTCCACCGCGTGCTCGGCTGGGTTGAAGTCGTAAAGATTGCCCAGCATGTTCTTGAACGTATTGCGTACCTTCTTGTAGTTGTCCGCCACCCGCTGCATCAGCTCTTCGGAAGCATGCACGTCTTCGCGGAAATCCACCGACGCCACCCACAGGCGCACAATCTCGCTGCCCAGGCGCTTGGCGACATCTACCGGATCAACTCCGTTGCCCAGCGACTTTGACATCGGCCGTCCTTCGGGGTCGAGCGTCCAGCCATTGGTAACCACCATCCGATAAGGCGATTGATTACGCGTACCCACGGCGCACAGCAGGGAAGAGTGGAACCAGCCGCGATATTGGTCGCTGCCTTCCAAGTACATATCGGCAGGCCAGGGAAGTCCGGGCTCGTGGCCCAGCACCGCGGCATGGCTTGAGCCCGATTCGAACCAGACATCAATGATGTCCATCTCTTTGCGGAACTCTGCGCCGCTACACTTCGTACATTTCGTCCCCGCAGGGAGGATCTCTTTGGCATCGTGCTTGTACCAGGCATCGGAGCCCTCGCGCGCAAATAACTCGACCACAGCGCGGTTGGCCTGGGGCGAGCGCAGCAACTCGTTGCAGTCTTTCCCGGCGCAGAAAAATACAGCGATAGGCACGCCCCAAACCCGCTGGCGTGAGATGCACCAATCCGGACGCGTCGCAATCATGTTGGAGATGCGCTCTTCGCCCCACGCCGGGTCCCACTTCACCTTCTTGATTTCATCCAGCGCGCGTTGCCGCAACGTTGAACCCTCGAGTGGACTCTCCATGCCGATAAACCACTGCTCGGTAGCGCGGAAGATCACCGGATTATGACAGCGCCAGCAATGCGGATACTGGTGCTCCAGCTTTGCCTGGGCCATGAGTACGCCCCGCTTCTTCAGCAACTCGATGATGGGTTCGTTCGCCTGAAAAACGGTTTTGCCTTCGTATTCGGGAAGCCCGTTGCGCATTCTGCCGGCTTCATCCACGTTGCAGGTCTGGTCGAGCTTGTACTTCGCGCCAGTATAAAAGTCGTCCGCGCCGTGAGAAGGGGCGGTATGCACCGCGCCCGTTCCCTGATCGGTCGTGACGTAGTCGGCGAGGACCCCGAGAATCTTTCTATCCAAAAAGGGATGCGCGAAGGTGACGTTTTCCAGCTTGCGTCCGGGGAAGCGGGCAATGACCTGCGCCCCGGTCAGCGAAGTGTTTTCGATGGTCGCCTTAGCCAGCGCTTCAGCCACAATGTAAACCGAATCGCCGCTTTCGAGGGCCACATACTCAATCCCCGGATGAAAAGCTACCGCCATCGAAGCCGGCAAAGTCCATGGGGTCGTAGTCCAGATGATGGTGGATACCTTTTTGCCCTTCAGGGCAGGATCAATGGCTGCGGGATCGCTGGTCAGGGCATACTTTACCCACACGCTCGGGCTGGTATGCGTTTCATACTCAACTTCCGCCTCTGCCAGTGCGGTTTTATCGAAGATGCACCAGTAAACCGGTCTGAGCCCCTTATAAACGGCATCTTTTTCCAGGAAGCTAAAAAGTGTCTCTACGATCACCGCTTCGTAGTCCGGTGACATGGTGGAATAGGGCCGGTCGAATCGGCCAAAAACACCCAAACGCTGGAATTGCTCACGCTGAATGTTGAGAAAATTGTCGGCGTAGGCGCGGCATTCCTGCCGGACCCGTAGCGGGTCCATCTCCAGCTTTTTCTTGCCCAGTTTTTCATCTACTTTGATCTCAATAGGCAAGCCATGGCAGTCCCAGCCCGGGACATACGGCGCATCGAACCCTGCCATAGTCTTTGACTTTACGACAAAATCCTTCAAGCATTTGTTTAAGGCATGACCAAGGTGAATAGAGCCATTGGCATACGGCGGCCCATCGTGCAAAACGTAGATAGGAGCACCTTTTCTGGCTTCACGGATACGCTCATAGATCCCCGTCTCCTGCCAGCGAGCCAGTATCGCTGGCTCTTTCTGCGGCAGGTTGGCCTTCATGGCAAATTCCGTGCGGGGCAGGTTGAGGGTTGCTTTCAATTCCACCGGGTTGTCATTCCTTTTCTGGTCGTCATGAATCTTTGTATCTGGATTCTAATTATAAGTGCTGGCCCTATGTTCTGCGTGTAATGAACCGGGAATCAATAAACATTAGACGACTCTGACCACAGGAACGGTGCAAAGCCAGTGGGGCGGGAAGAATCGAGAAAATGTGGAATCACCGTCCTTAATTTCTTGTCATTCCGAACGCGGAGCGGAGGAATCCCTATTGTGCCGAACATTTTTATTGCGTTTTCCGAGGCATCGGAAATCTATCCTCCTCTGAATGTCTCGTCTTATGGGCGAGGAAGGAGCTAGAATGGCAGTGTCATGGAGAGTTCAGAACCTTGCCGCGAATGCAAGACCATCGCTGAGGAGCTGGCGATGGCCTACACGCAAGCCTGGGAAACCGCCGATCCAGCGACGCGGCGCGCGTGGACTGCCATTCGGAAGATGAGCACGGAGGAAGAAATGCAGCGCGTGGAAGAGTTGCTGCAAAGTCGGCCACGCCTCAACACTCAAAGTTCTCTCGCGCCTAACGACGTGCTGCGGCATCTTGAGAACCCGATCCTGCGCACCCTGTTGAAGAAGGACGCCCACGAGTGCAGCACCGGCCATCGGAGATGAGAATTCACAACTAGAAACCGTTCTCTGCCAGGTCTAACCACTTTTCATAAATCCGCGCAATCCGTGAAATCTGCGGTAAGCTTTTGTTTTAGCTCAACGTCGGTATCATCCTGGTATCAAATCGTTGACTTCCTGGAAACCGCAGGCCATCATTGAGAAGCAGTTGCCAGTCAAAAACAACCGCAAAAGAACGAAGACGGCATTCAAGAATGCCGGGGTTTCATAGCCTCTTTAGCTCTTTGAAAATTTCTTGTCTGGGACCGAGTACTAAGTACTACCTCAGCAAGTCCTCCTCCCCGGATCGCTTTTCGCCAGCAATGACGAGGGTCAGGCGCGATTTGGGGGCCTCAAATCACCTGCTAGCAAGTGGGGCGGGGAGGTGCTATCTGGCCGTGCGGAGCTGACCGGCCCCGCCTTGCTGTGAGTGCCTTGGATCGTCCCAGTTGGCCCATCGAGGGATCACCCACATTCCGGCAGACTAGCAGCAAGTCCCCCTCTCCGGATCGATTTTCGCCAGCAATGACGCGGGTCAGACGTGATTTGGGGGCTTCAAATGACCTGCTAGCAAGTGGGGTGGGGGCGTAATAGGCTATTTCTGCAGGTTTGCCACTCTGGCCTGGGTGCAGCAGCAGCCCGGAGGAATAGGGCTCCCATGCGGGCAAGTCTTAGGGTGCCCTAAAAAGGTGCAGATCTTGTCCGTGGCTTCAAAAGAAAGAATGTGCTCGAATTTGCATGCCTGCTGCTCGACTTCAGCCTCGTTCTCGATGTGCAAGGTTTCCATGAACAGCCGCTCGGCCAGCCGGTGCCGGCGGATAATGTTTGCCGCTCGCTGCTCGCCGCGCGGAGTGAAATCCACCATCAGGTTCTGCTCTTCGCTGATCTTTGCGCTCTCCGAATAAATCATCTCGTGACAGCGGTTCAGTACTTCTTTGTGGCCATTTTCAGATTGTGCGCCGTTCAGCACCAGCAGTAACCCCATCTCTTTCATCTTTTCGACAGCGATGGTTACCGGCAGCGGACCGGAGACGTGCATGCGCCCAACCTCGGCAGGCACCCCGTTTTCCTTGAGCGTCCAAATCTCTTCCAGCACCTCGTCGAACTGCTCTTCATCGGAAAATTTGAAGGTCTCCTGTTCGGCGATGCGGCCGTGGTGCAGCTCTACTTTGCGGTCTGCCAGCCGCGCTACCGCCGGGTCGTGCGTCACCATCACGATGGTTCGGCCTTGATTATGGAATCGCCGCAACAGGTGCAGGACGATTTCTTCGTTTTGCGCATCCAGATTCCCGGTAGGTTCGTCGGCCAGAATAATCTGCGGATCGTTGATGAGAGCGCGCGCAATGCAGACCCGCTGCTGCTCCCCGCCCGAGAGATGCGCCGGCAGATGCTGCGCCCGTCCGCGCAATCCAACTCTTTCCAGGGCGGCCAGGGCCTCACCTTCATCGGTCATGCTGTGGAAGTATTGCGCGAGCATCACGTTTTCCAAAGCCGTGAGGTAGGGGATCAGGTGAAACTGCTGAAAGATAAACCCGATCTTCTCGGCACGAAAGCGGTCGAGCTGTGCCGTTGAATATTGCGCCAGGTTTTCTCCGCCGATCAGAATTTCTCCCGATGTGGGCCGGTCGAGGCATCCAATAATGTTGACCAGGGTTGATTTCCCCGAACCTGAGGGCCCCATCACCGCCAGCCACTCTCCGGTGCTCACCTGCAGTGAGACCCCGTCCAAAGCGCGGAGCACGCCTCCGCCCTCGGCCTTCGCCGGATAGAGTTTGCTGACGTTATCAATCCTGATTGCCATTCTTACTCGCCTTTCAAAATCACCGCCGGTTGAATGCGATTCAGCATTGTAATCGGTACGATGGCCGTGACCAGCGTCAATACGACGCTGCCCAGCAGTATTGCTGGAAAAACGCTCCAGCGTGGCTCGATGCCGGCCTGAAAATTGATTCTTCCAATCAGCGCAGCCACTCCAATACCGGCAAAATATCCCAGCAGAGCTCCGCCGGCGCCCATAAAGGCAGATTCCCCGGCAAAAAGCAGATTGGCCGTGCGCTGCGTCGCTCCCAGGGCCTTCATCACGGCGAAATCTTTTCGCCGGTCGAGCACGGAAGAAGTCAGCGTCGCCAGCACACACAGAAATGAAGTCAGAATAATAAGCGCAACCGACGCCAGAAGGGCCGCGCGGGTCTTATTAAAAACCCGGGCCTCACCTTCTACGATCTGGCGCACCGGCTGGACCTGGGCCGAAGGCATCTGCGCTGCCAACCTGTTGATGAATTCCGTGATCTCTTGCTCGCCTCCCACTACACCGATCTCAATGACCGAGGGTTGCAATCCTGTCCAGGCACTGAAGTCGTTTTGTGAAAGATACACACGGCTGTCTTCGGCGCCGCCGGTACGCAGCGTGCCGGCAATGGAAACGTGCATCGTGCGTCCATCAAAAATGAGATCGAAGGGCTTGCCCTCAGGCGAGAGTGCCTCCAATGCACGCGCCCCTATCAGTATTGAATTCGGCTCCGAGGGCCATGCCGTCACCGACCACCATGTATTCAGTTTGCGGGCGCGCTCCATGTCAACCGCTGCCACCACTACCGATGAGCCATCAGGCGTGCGTGCAGTTGCATAGGTAACCGGAACAGCCGTGCCCCGATTGGCAATCTCGCGATCAACTACGGCAAGCGCATCTGCCGGCAGGGAAGAGCCCTCTTTCGCCGAAAGGACCACATTGGGGCCGTAGCTTCGAAATTCACGGTGCAGCTTGGCCTGCATATCAACATAAAGGTTGAGCAGCGCAGTGCTCACGGCGGCAGCCACCGCAATGGCAACGAGAGTAAGAATAGCGCGTCCTCGGCGTACCGTTGCCGAGCGAAACATGATTCGCAACAGCATCCGCAGGCGCCTCATAGGTCGCCTCGCAGAACAACCGTTGGATCCAGACGGACCGCGCGCCGTAATGCCAGAGCGCTTCCGGATAGCAGAATGAAGAATGAAATCAGCAGCACGATCGGCAGCAGAGCAACTTCAACGTGGATGCTGCTCCCAAAAACGCTTAGCGAGATTCGCTGCGCTAATAGAATTCCCAAAGCAAAGCCTAAACCGCCCGCTACAACAGCCAGCATCGCCCCCTCAGCAAAGAACAACGCCGCCACCGAAGAGCGGGTTGCGCCCAGGGCCTTCATGAGTCCGATTTCGCGCCGGCGGACCATCAGAGTGTTCATCACGGCGGCAGAAACAGCCAACACCGCTGCCAGAAGAGCAGCGAGCGTTACCAGCCACATTAGTCCTTTGATCCGCGAAAGCACCGAGCCTTCATTCTGCGCGACTTGTCGTATCTGCTCTGCATGGGCATAGGGCAGAGCTTCACTAATCTGGAGTGCGATGGAGTTGGCGTAAGGTGAGCAATACCAGCGGTCACGCATCTCCCGAGACATCGTGCTGGGATTGCGTCGTGCAAAGGCGTCCTCGGGTTTGGTCAGAGCGCTTACGTAGAGCCTGCGAACAGCATCCGGTCTGCCCGCGATTTGCTGCACCAGCACCAGAGGAGCCATTACAGCTTTTTCTTCGGCGCTGCCGGTGCTCAGAATTCCAGTGATCTTCAACTCACGGTCGCCTACCCGCAAGACGTCGCCTGGTTTCAGGTGATGCTGATCTGCAAATTGGATTCCGGCCAGCACCTCAATCGGTTGTTTTGCCGAAAGTTCATCCTGAGGCCACTCGCCTTGTACCTTCCACCACGGATACGTGCTACGTACGCCCGTAACAAAATCTTCTTTACCGTAATGAATCGTCTTCGCGAAATAGGTGCCAATCAACTCTACGGGGATTTCAGTTGGACTATTTGCGTTTGCATCCGATCCTGCGTGGTTCGCCGTATTGTTTAAAGCAGCGTTCACGTCCAACGAAAGAAAAGGCGCAAATCCAGTGATGTTGTGTCCCCAAAAAATGCCCTTGAGCTTCGGCAAGTCTGATTCCTTAAGGAATGCGCCGGAGGTGATGGGCTTCAAATTGACTCCGCCAATTTCCACATCAAGCGTGTCTTCCTGCGGATAAGCTACAAGATTGGGGCCGTACACTCGCAACTCACGATTCATCTTGTCGCCTATATCGGTCGCCACGGCGATCATGGCCGTGGCCACGGCCACGCCGAACACAATGGCCGTTGCAGCCAGGAGCTTGTTTCGCCGCTGGCGGTAGAACGATTGATAGACGAGTCGGAAAAACATGATCAGTGTTGGAAGTATTCCACCCCGGCGGCCAGGTCGGGCTGCGTGATGACAATGGAATCGGCCGTCTTGGTTGCTTTCAAAGGTATAGGATTGCATCCACCGGGCTGTCCCACTGACTGCGGATTCACCGGCGCAGCACAGTTCTTGCATACCAATCCCGTACTGGTTTTGTAAAACCCTACCGGGCCGCAAATCGTACAAGCGTCAAGAACGGTAGCGACACTTCCATCAGGTTTTTGATAAAGGAAGAAGCGCATCTCGGTTCCGTTGATAGTAATGGAATAACGATGCAGGTCTCCATCGGAAACCTGGGAGAGCGGAACACTCACCTGGCCATTGACCAATTGCACCGGAGTTGCCGGCGAGAGGCCTGTGGTGCTCTGGGCATAAATAAATTGGGCGGTAATGAGAACGATAAAAACAAATGTCGTCACATAAACCGAGACCATCCAGAAGCGCTCACGCCGTGCTGTCCATACTGCTTTGCGCTGCTCCGCTCCAGTTGTACCTGAAGCGGGAGATCCAGAAGGTGCACGACGACGCCACTCCATCAAAACCATCAGCGCAGCCAGCGCCAGGATCGTAATAAAAAAGAAAAGATCATTGCGTACGATAGGGCCAATCAGCGCCATCTCGCGCTTACTGGAGGGCAATACGCCGTTTTCTGAGAGCTCATGCAGACCGGAGATGATAAGCTGTGCCGACACGAAAAATAGAATCACCGAAGTGACGCGGAAGAATTTCTGCAGGTTAATCCGTACTGAACCTTTTACAAACATGACGCCGAACAAAATTGCCAGCATCACGCCAGCGAGGGTCCCAACAAAGTTCATCAATTCGGTCGAATTGAAGGAAACTCCAGCCAGGATCAGCACCGTTTCCACGCCCTCGCGCAAGACCATGAGAAAAACAAAAGCAAACAGGCCAAGGCGCGAGCTGTTACTGGCCAATTGGCTCACTTTACTTTCGATTTCACCCTTTAAGCGGCGGGCCGTGCGCATCATGAAGATGATCATGCTGATGGTTAACGCTGCCGCCACAAGCATGACCCAGCCCTCGAAAATGTCCTGATTCAGTTGGATACGGGAGATCACCACCGCCACGCCGACGCTGGCCACAAAAGCCGCTATGAGCGCGATGTAAACAACCCGGCGCAACTCTTCCCGGCCAATCTTGGCCAGATAGGCGAGGGTAATTCCTACAATTAGGGCAGCTTCCACGCCCTCTCGTAATGTAATAACAAGTGCTTGCAGCATATTATTGGGTCAATCCTACTTGCAAATCGTTTGCAACTGGAGAAACAAGCATCGAAGTGTGAAATACAGTCTGCATTTTACGTATGACTACGATTCTAAAGTTCCCTGGAACAGTGCGTCAAATAAAAGCCGGGCCCGGAACCTTGTTGAGAATGACTGCAGGCATTAAAACGCGCGGTTTTGCTAAAGCTTCTGCAAGAATTTCTTGGCCTGCTCATAATGGGGAAATGACTTTTCCTCCGCCTGAAACTCCGGGGGATGCACGCAGCGTTTGCTCCCTCGCAGTTTAACCGGATACTTCAAATGCAGCATCTCATGAAACAGCAAATACTCCACGGCAAAACGGGGCACGGCCTCGCGGTCAAAAATCCTGCTCACCACAATCGTGTTATGCGCCGGGTCGTAATGTCCAAGACTGCTGCGCGAGGCGTTCGAACTCCATGTAAGCCGCGGCTTTCCCATCAGCCCGTGAAAGTGGCGGGTATTGAGTTCATCGAAAATTTCTTCCAGGTTAAAGCGGTGTCCATTGGCAGAAGAAATTCGCTTGCGACCGCGCATCTGGCGGATCAGGTGCGCCTTAGACGCTATTTCATGACTGCCGACATATTTGCGATAGCGGATGGCATGGCTGCTCTCGATGGGTTTGAGGTAAAGCTTGGCCAGCAGTATGTGGGCGATAGCATACAGCACAGAGTCCGGAGCGCCTTCCAGCAGATCAGAGAGCCGCGCCAGGATGCGTCCTTCGCGTAGCCGAATCGTATTATTGACATTGGCAAAGGCACGAAACTGGACCTGAAACTCCGGCATCGGCGCCCGCGGACGCAGTTCGCGGTAGCTTTCCTGAAAGATTGGTATGAGATTAGGGTTCACTGTTTTTACAGTATCACGAGAAACTTAAAAGACATCACCAGCCTGTGGTCAGCAGCTTTCGTGCCGCACTCAGAGAACAGCTCTGATATTTGTGATAAGCCTCGGCGGCTCGCTCCCGGATTTGCTGGTTGCTCTCCCTGAGAATCCAGCCATCAATGGCGCTTTTCAAAGTGTAAGCTTCCGGTGCCATCAGGCCATTTGTCCACAGCAAAGGATATGCACCAGTGGCGTACAGCGACTGCCCAAAGAAAGCCTTACTGTAGCAAGCCAGGATTATTGTTTCCCGCCAGCTACCATTTCTTTTTTGTGGAAGGGAAGATAGCTGGAAGTCCATCAACCCATCATGCCCCACGTATGCCACCAGGTTGGCATTCCCGCCACCTTCGAAGGTTAAAGTCTGAGAACTGGTCTTTAGAGTGATCGTTTCGGGATTCGCTCCAGATGCTGCCTGCAGGAAATCAATGACTGCTTGCTTGATCTGATTACCATGATAGGCGTCGGCAACAAGATAGACATTTTTGCTGCGGTACTTGAAGATGCATCGTTCCAGCACCTCTGCTTTGGGTCCTTGCCGAGTCGCGAGTAATTGCCAATCACTACTTCTTGTGAAGAAGGTCTTCACTCCGTAAGCCGATCCCCAGTAGAGGTTATTGTTTGGGTCCTCGCCATTTCCTAGCTTTGCTGGAACCGGAACGATACCTTGGCTTTGGTTATCGGCCAATGCCACAAAGACATGGATTGTTTTCGGCGGCTCGCCCTTGTTCTCTTGTGGCTTCGACGTACTCGGCAATAGCATGAAGATAAACGCAAGTACGCCACACCCATGCTTGGCCAGCACTGCTTTCACGCCCACCAATTTATTTTCTCTTCCGTTTGCAACGAAGCCTGCTTCTTTTCGTTTCTTATTTCTTTTTCGTTTTCAAAGACGCGTTTTGTTCTTCCAGGATTTTGCGGGTACTATCAGCGCTGTCATTCACCGAATCAATGGCAGAATCCAGGGCGAAGGAGTAATCGCGCGCCTCCTTGGCCGCCTGTGGGTCCTTGGCGATAGCGTCTTTCATGGTGCGCAAACGCAGGGCCCAGTCTGATTCGGCGTCAATGAGCTCTTTTAAAGGTTTCCGCATGTCGGAGCCGTGCTCGCTATAGTTGTCAATATTGTCGTCAATCTCATCAATGAGGTTGGCAAAATCTTCGAGCAGATCGTGGATCTTTTGTCCACGCTTGAGGTCCGCCTTGGCATTGGCAGGCACCTCTTCGAGGGCCACCATCCGAATGCCCGCAAATTTGATGTACAGCCGCAGGCGGGCAACGGGTTCCTGGGCCTGCTCGCGCAGTTGGTCGGTTTCAGCCTCGGTGAGCGGATCTCGTCTGCCTCCAGGCGCGGAGGCAACGAGAGAAATTGCCAGCATAAGAACACAGAGTGTGACCGAAAGGGGCCTGGGCATGACTTTCCCTCCAAACTTTTATTTTTGAGCGAACATCAAAGTAAGCAACTGACTGCGGACATGCTCGATCTTTTCGACCGCATCTTTCACCAGGGGTTTATCTTCGAACGCGAGTGTTTGTTCTACATCGCTCAATCGGCGCGAGGTCTTGCGCAGAGTGAGGTCGGTTTCTTTTAATTTCTTGCGGGTACGTTTGCCGGCATCAAGCGCTTTTTGGCTGTAGGTGACCGTCAGCTTGACCGCATCCTCGGCCTTCTCCACGTCGCCGGAGGTGTAATACTGGTTGGCGATCTCAACTTCGCGGCGGGCAACATCAGCGCAATGTTCTGCCTGGCTGTCGCTCCGGGTTTCGGCGCGGGCGATCAGTTTTTCAATGGGCTCATCGTCCCATCCTGCCCATGCATAGAGCACAGTGGATGAAAGAAGTAACGTAATGGCCAGGGCCTTGCGCATCATTTTTGCGGCTCAATCGCAATCAGCCTATGTTTTGCCTGCCACTCCTGATTAGGATATTTTCCATTAGCTACGGATAGAAATAAATGATAATTTGCGGCCGCCTGCTTAACGTCGTGTAAATGATCGTAGGAACTGGCCCGCAAAAAATAGGTTCCCGGAGTCTCTGGAAGAAGTTTTGCCCGGGCTTCCAGCACCTTCAATACCAGCGGATAGTTTTGGTTCTCTGCCGCAACCGTTGCCAGCCCGTCATAGGCCGCGCCTCTTGAAGGATCAAGATTCAGGCTGGCAATGAATTCCTGCTGTGCCTCAGGAAATTTTCTCTGATTCATCAAGATATTGGCCAGCGAATTGTGAAGGTCAGGGTTCTTGTCATCATCTTTGATTAAGTTCCGGTACAAACGCTCGGCCTCATCATATTCCTTTGCCTGCAGCGCCAGGTCAGCAATTTCGCGCTGTGCCTGCCGGTTCTGTGGAGAAATTGCTTGTGCAGCTTCAAACTCCACCAGCGCCTCCTGATTCCGTCCGCTATTGGCCAGGATGCGTCCCAACTGCACGTGCGCCGTGGCGCTTTGCGGATTGAGCTTCAGATAGTCACGCAAGCTCTGCTCAGCTTCGGGCAGGCGCTTGCCGGCGATATAAACGTCCGTCAACTCAGCAAGTGTTTCCGATGATTGCGGATTCAACGCAAGTGCTTGCTTGTACTCTTTTTCTGCCACCTCAAAATTATTTTTGCGCTCTGCCAGCCGCGCCATCGCCAGATGCAGATCAAAATCCTTAGGATGAAGTTCTTCGGCCCTTTGATACGCGGTCAGGGCATCGTCAGGCGAATCCTTGGCAAGAACATGGCCGAGGGCATCCCATGCGGTAAACCGGGCTTCAGATGCGGAATCCACCTGCGACGGTTTGAGCGCGGTGGCCGCGCGCAGGTATTTGGCGGCGTCACCTGTGTTTCCGCTTGAAGCAAGCAACAATCCCAGGTTCAGGTTCGATTCGAACACATCTGGCTTGATCTCAACGCACTTTTTATATGCGTCTATGGCCTGAGGCTTGCGATCAGTCAGCGAATAGAGCACTCCCAGGTCAAACCACACGCGGTAATGATTGGGGTTGGTGGTTGATGCGGAAGAAAGAAGTTTTTCCGCTTGAGCGTAGTCTTTTTTGTCCAGGGCTTTTTCTGCCTCGATGACATCCGGAGGAATCGTGTCTGCCGTCGTCTCCGCCGCTCGATGATGCCGGACCGTCGGCTTCGATTGCCCGCCAACGCTGCGGCCCTGAGCCCATGCCGTCGCGGTGAGCGCAGCCACCAGCGCAAGCGCACCTATGCTTGCGTGGCAGAGCCGTCTCCTGCTCTGCGCTAACGCCAGAAGCCTGCTATTTGCGTCCATTGGAACGAGAGTTCCCGTTACTCTTTAAGATGCGCGCCAGCCATTTTCCGGTGTACGAGCCTGCAGTTTTTGCCACTGTCTCTGGCGTGCCGGTGACAATGACTTTGCCCCCGCGGCCCCCGCCTTCCGGCCCTAAGTCAATTACCCAGTCGGCTGCGCGAATCACATCCAGATTATGCTCAATGACCACGATAGAGCCACCACTTTCAATAAGTTTTCGGAATGCTGAAAGCAGCTTGCTGACATCATCAAAGTGGAGTCCAGTCGTGGGCTCATCAAAGATATAGAGAATACGCGGCAAGCGCTTCTTTCCCGTCGGACGTCCGTCAGGCCCATTTCCATTTCCGTTTTCGCCGCGTATGGATTTAGGTTGCAGATGAGCAGCCAGCTTCATGCGCTGCGCCTCGCCGCCGGAGAGCGTTGTAGCCGATTGCCCCAGACGAAGATATCCAAGGCCAACTTCATCCAGAACACGCAGCTTCTCGGTGATTTTAGGAGCGGCAGCAAAGAACTGCATGGCCTCTTTCACCGTGAGGTTGAGAGCCTCATAAACATTCTTGCCACGATAACGGACCTCCAGCACCTCCGGTTTGAAGCGTGTGCCGTGGCACTCCTCGCAAACCAATTCGACGTCGGCCAGGAACTGCATCTCTACCGTGACCGTGCCATCGCCCTGGCAAACCTCACACCTGCCGCCCGGAATATTGAAAGAGAAGTGTCCAGCGGAAAAACCTTTTTTCACGGCTTCCGGTTGGCTCGCATAAAGGTCGCGGATCGCGTCAAATACCTTGATGTAGGTGACCGGATTCGAGCGCGGTGTACGTCCAATGGGCGACTGATCTACTAGAATCACTTCATCAACATATTGCGAGCCTTCCAGCTTTTGCAGCTTCTGGCCCAGGTCAATAGGCGGCGCAAAATCGTTCTGGCGCTTGGCCGCGGCCAGAGCGTTGTACAGGACATCATGAACCAAAGTTGACTTGCCTGACCCGGAGACGCCGGTAATTGCCACCAGCATACGCAATGGGATATTGACAGTCAGATCTTTCAGATTGTGTGCGCGCGCGCCGGTAATCTTGAGTTGTTCTGCACCCGGCTTGCGCCGTATGGCCGGCAACTGAATGCGAAGCTCGCTCGATAAATAGCGGCCTGTAAGGGATGCTGTGGCCTTGATGATTTCGTTGAACGTTCCGCTGGCAATCACCGCACCGCCGTGCTCTCCCGCACCCGGACCAAGATCAAGAATGCGGTCCGAGGCGCGCATGATCTCCGCATCGTGCTCGACCACCAGAATGGTGTTGCCCAGATCGCGCAGATCGAGCAAGATCTTGATCAATCGTGTGGTGTCGCGGCTGTGCAGGCCTATCGAAGGCTCGTCTAATACGTAGAGCGCTCCCACCAGGCGCGATCCCAGCGATGTTGCCAGTTGAATGCGTTGCGCTTCGCCGCCAGAGAGCGTGGAAGCCAGCCGGTCGAGCGTGAGGTATTCCAATCCCACATCATTCAAAAACTTTAGACGGTCGCGAATTTCATCCAGGATTTGGCCGGCAATTTCCTGCTCATAATCGCTCAGTTGCAGCTCTTTAAAAAAAATAGCGGCTTCTTCCACAGTAAAGCCGACGACATCGCAAATGTTTTTGCCGGCAATTTTTACGTGACGCGCCTCATTGCGCAGGCGCGCGCCCCGGCAGTCGGTGCAAAGCGCATATCCGCGATAACGACTGAGAAACACCCGTACGTGCAGCTTGTATTTCTTGCGCTCCAGGTGGGCAAAGAAACCGCGTACCCCCATGAAACTTCCTCGTTCGCCGCTCAGGATCTTTTCCTGGTCTTCACGGGAAAGATCGCCCCAGGGTACGTCCATAGAGATGTCATGCTGTCGGGCGAATTTCTTCATGTCCGCAAAAAAGGCGCGGTATTTAGGTTTGTTCCAGGGATCAATGGCGCCCTCCGCCAGCGTTTTTTGCGGATCGGGAATCACCAGGTTCAAGTCAAAATCAATCGTGTTGCCGAATCCCTGGCAGCGCGGACACGCTCCAAAAGGGTTGTTGAAAGAAAACAGCCGGGGCTCCGGCTCTTCGTAGCGGATGCCGCAATTCTTGCACTCAAAGCGCTGTGAAAATTTCCAGCGCTGGATGGGTTCGTCTTCGCGCGGAGCGGTTTCCAGCAACACCTCGCCCGACTCGCGATAGCAGGTCTCCACTGCATCTACAATGCGGGCGCGTGCATCAGGAGCGACCACGATGCGGTCCACCAACGCAAACACAGACTGAGAAAAATCAACCTCCAGCAACGATTCCGGCGTGGAAAATTCGAAAATTGTCCCATTTTGGAAAAGACGGTTAAAGCCCCGCTTGCGCAGGTCAAAAAGCCGCTCGTTTAAACTCTCCTCCGGCTTGGCCGGTGCAGAACGTTTCGTCTCTTTGCTCTTTGATTTCTTGGGCTTACTCTGTTCACTTTGCGGCCGTGTGCCGACAATCGGAAACAAAACGTTCAAGCGAGTGCCTTCACTCAAGGCAAGCACTGCCTGGGCCATCTCATCAATCGTGTCTTTTTTGACCGGAGACTCGCATTGGAGACAATACGTTTTACCGATACGGGCAAAGAGAAGCCGCAGGTAATCATAAATCTCCGTTGCCGTGGCTACGGTCGAGCGCGGATTGCGCGTGCTGTTCTTCTGCCGGATGGCGATTGCCGGCGCGATGCCCTCGATTACGTCAACATCCGGTTTTTCGATTCTCTCCAGAAATTGCCGGGCATAAGCAGAGAGCGATTCCACGTAGCGGCGCTGTCCTTCAGCGTAAATCGTATCGAAGGCGAGCGAAGATTTGCCCGAACCGGAAACTCCGGTCACCACCGTCAAGGTGTTGTGGGGAATTTCAAAGTCAATGTTTTTCAGGTTGTGCACGCGCGCGCCGCGCACAATAATGCTTTCTGTTGCCATGAAAATAGGGCCCAACTCCGCTGGATAACTCCTCAGCAGGTCCAAAGATGCTGGATAATCTTTCTATTATAAAAGAAATTGCTTTGACGGGGCGAAGCGTGGCTTCGGAGAAAACCAGGTTCTGCGAAACCAATTCTTTCCTTCGTGCTCTTTGTGTTTACCTTCGTGCTCTTTGTGGTTAAACAAAACTAACGTGAAAAGTGCATGATCGCGTAGACGTATATCCACAAAACTGCCATGAAATGCCAATACCAGGAAGTAACATCTACCACCAGGCAGCGGGTCTCAAGCTTCCAGGAGAACACTTCACTCGAGAGCGCATAAAGTAGCACCAATATGCCGATGCTCAGGTGAATAGCGTGGGTGCCGGCGAGCACATAAAAGAAAGAGCCACTGGTGTTGCCC
Organism: Terriglobales bacterium; assembly: GCA_035487355.1. NCBI lineage: Bacteria > Pseudomonadati > Acidobacteriota > Terriglobia > Terriglobales > Terriglobales bacterium. The sequence goes on from DATHMF010000116.1 coordinate 69,848, forward strand.
ACCACAAACATCCCTTCCTGCTGGAGCATGTTCCAGGCAGTCGCCTGTCCAACGAGAAATCCAATGGCCAAAATGACTGTGATTGCAAGCCAGGGCAAGGAACGCGAGTTTTCCTGCTGGATTCCCGGAATATCGGCCAGGGGCGCCAGTAATCCACGCCGCAACAGTTGACGCCGCGCGATTTCCAGTGTGACGCTGCTGATGAGAAGCAGGATGGTGTTGAAGATGAGCAGTGTTGGCAGGTGAAGTTTTTGCCAATAAATTACGCCGTGCCCGTTTCCACTCTGAATCACTGTATGCTGGCGGATCATATAGGCGCTGCTCAGGGCTATGAACAGCATCAGGATCGAGATCATGCTGAGGCCGAGCCCCAGGCGCCATCGCATCAAGCGATCGCGGTAACTCAGCCGCCCATCTTCGTTATGGCCGGAGTCGTCTCCGCCGTGATCGTCGGAAGGGAAGCGGTCGTTCGTGCCGCCCCCGCTCAAACGAGGTTCACGCTCTTCGCGTGCCGAATCGGGCAGCTCCGTTCCCTTAGGTTTGTCTCCCCATCTCATGCGCTACTGCTTTTACTACGTCTGTTATAACAACCCGGATTGCGGCTGAAAGTCTTTTCCGTTATAGTCTCCGCCGAATTCGTAAGCCCCGTGCTGCACTGGATTGCCTTCTTGCAACGGTTCCCACTCCAGCGTTGTGGCCTCCCAGGGATTTTGAGTGCTTGCTTTCCCCCGGAAGATGCTCCAAAACAAATTCACGAGAAACAAAACTTGCGCACTCATGGTTACAAACGCCGCTATGCTGATAAACATCTGCAGCGGCGCCAGCTTATAAACATAGTTTACCTCGGTTAGCTGCGAATAGCGCCGCGGATGTCCGGCCATCCCCAGTAAATGCATAGGCACAAAAGTCGCATAGGCCCCAAAAAAGCTCAACCAGAAATGAGTGCGTCCCAATTTTTCTGACATCATGCGGTTAAAGATCCTCGGAAACCAGAAGTATGTCGCCGCAAAGATAGCAAACACTGCCGCCATACCCATGATGAGGTGAAAATGCGCCACAACAAAATAAGTGTCATGGAGATAAGAATCCAGCACCGGCTGCGCCAGGATCGGCCCGGTCAGCCCCCCGGTAATAAATAACGACACAAAGCCGATGGAAAAAAGCATGGGTGTGGTGAAGCGCAAGCGTCCGCCCCACAGCGTTCCCAGCCAGTTAAACATCTTGACAGCGGAAGGAACCCCGATCGCCAGTGTGAGATTAGAAAACGCAAAAGCCGCATGCGGATTCATGCCACTGGTGAACATGTGGTGCCCCCAAATCCCGAAGCCGAGGACGCCAATCGCAATCGTGGCATAAACCATGGCGCGGTATCCAAAGACTGGCTTGCGCGCAAAAGTAGATAGCAGATGTGAGGTCACTCCCATTCCGGGAAGAATCGCAATGTAAACTTCGGGATGCCCGAAAAACCAGAAGAGATGCTGCCACAACAGCGGTGACCCGCCCTGGTGCTGAATCATCTGGCCCGCTATCATCAACCCCGACGGCTCAAAGAAGCTGGTGCCATAATGGCGGTCCATGAAGAGCATGACCGCCGCTGCCAGAAGGACCGAAAAGGCTGAGAGTATGAGAAATGCAGTTACAAACCAGGCCCAGCAGGGCAGCGGCAATCGCATCCAGGTCATTCCCGGAGCGCGCAGCTTGATAGTGGTTACGATGAAATTCACCGCAGCGATTCCCGATGCAACGCAGAAGACCGCAATACTTACCAGCCACAGGTCTAACCCCGATCCTTGACCGGGCCCGGCGCTGGCGATGGCGCTGAGCGGAGCGTAATGCGTCCAGCCGGATATGGGTGCGCCACCCTGCACAAAGAATGCAGCCAGCATGATCAGGAATGAAACCAAAGCTAGCCAGAACGCGGCCATGTTCAACCAGGGGAACGCCATTCTCTTCGCGCCAATCTGTAGCGGTAGAAAATAATTTCCAAAGGCATTTTGCGGCGCCAGCGTCAGGACAAAGAAGACCATGAAAGTGCCATGCATGGTCATGAGTCCCAGATAAGATTCTGGAGTAATCTTGCCGATCCCGAAGATAGTTGCCGTCGGCCACACAATATGAATGCGCATCAGCAGCGAAAGAAAAATTCCTACAAGGGCAGCGGCCAGGGCTAGAAAGAAATATTGCAGGCCGATGGTTTTGTGATCACAACTGAAAAGATAGCGGCGTAAAAAGCCCGCAGGCTTCTCAGTGACGATAGACGATGCGCTGCTGCCATGTGCTGCATGCAGTTCCGTCACGGATGCACCCCGGTTGGTTGTGGCGCGTGCTTCGCCAGCCAATTATCAAACTCGGTCTCGCTCACAACTTTCATCGTGGCCCGCATACGGTAATGTCCCAAACCACACAACGCGGCGCAGACGATTTCAAAACTCCCCTCGCGATTGGGTGTGAAGATGACAGGAATTGCCATCCCGGGTACTGCATCTTGTTTGAAGCGCAGTTCAGGTACAAAAAAACTATGAATCACGTCCTGTGCCCGCAGCGTGAGCCGTACGTTGCGATTGGCGGGAACCACCAGCGTTGTGGTCACAAAGTCGTCTCGTGAAGCCGGGTCGCTCATATCCAAACCCACTGTTGAAATCGAGCCCAAAGAAGCATCCTGCAACTCTGGTCGTGTGCGGCCAAACGTCCGGTCCGGCCCCGGATAACGGAAGTACCACGCAAACTGCATGCCTGTAACTTCAATATCAACCGGCATCTTGGCATCAGCGTCAGTATGTAGCCTATGGCTTTGCGACCAACTGCGGGCACCTGTCCATGCAAAGGCAAGAAAGAGCAGGGAAGTAAGCGCCGTCCAGAAAAATTCAGCCCTTTTATTTTCGACGAACGATCGGCTGGATATTTGATTCTGAGAGGCGCTGTATTTCCATACCAGGAACCCAAGCGCAGCCTGCGTTAGAAGAAAAGCGGATCCCACAAAAATAAAAGTGAATTTAAATTGCTGATCAACAACTGCGCCTTGCGCAGAAGCCAGCGCCGGCAACCACCACGGATGAAACCAGAACAAGCAGAGGCAGACCAATGCAATCAACCAGAGCGCGACCAACAAAGCCTTTGCCATAGCTTCCCGGAATCAAGTTTAAATGAATCTGATTATTTCACCAGTTGCAGAAATGCCTGGTGAACGCGGATATCGCCGGAAAGTTCCGGATGAAACGTCGCCGCCATGATCTTCCCCTGACGGACCAGGACAGGATCGCCATTTTCCGAAGCCAGCACTTCGACTTCTTTGCCCACCTTCTCAATTTTTGGCGCGCGGATAAAAACCATCTCCATCGGCCCGCCGCCAAGTTTGGTTTCCCCCTGGCGTATCGAGCTCTCCAGTTGTCGTCCATAAGCGTTGCGCCGGATACATATGTCCAACGCTCCCAGGCTGGCTTGGCTGGGGCCTTCGACTTCTTTTGCCAGCAAGATAGCGCCGGCGCAAGTGCCCAGGGCAGGTTTGGTTTTTACGAACTGCCCCAGCTTTTCAAAAAACCCTTTTTGCTCCAAAAATTTCAGGAATGTAGTTGACTCGCCGCCAGGAATCACTAGCGCATCTACAGAATCAAGCTGCTCCGGCTTGCGGACGTAACTCACCGTGGCGCCCAGCCCCTCAAGCACGCGGCCGTGCGCTTCGTAATCACCCTGAATGGCAAGCACACCAATGGTCATACTTCAATTCAACACAAAGACACAATGGACCACAACGGTTGTGCTGTGATGGCAGAACCTTTGTGTACCTTTGTGTCCTTTGTGGTTATCTGAGGTCTACCAGCCGCGCTTTTGCATCATGTTTTCTTCGGAGATCGCTGCCACCGCTAACCCTTTCATAGCTCCGATCAGTTCCTGGCTGACTTCAAGTAATACTTTAGGATCGTCGTAGTGGGTTGTGGCTTGTACGATGGCGCGAGCCCGGCGCGCGGCCTCTTCCGGGGAAGCAAAATTCGTGGAGTCTTGCATGAAGATGCCCGAGCCTACAAACACCGCTTCGGCGCCCAATTGGCGCACCAGGGCGGCATCGGCCGGGGTAGCAATGCCACCGGCTGAGAAGTTAGGGACAGGAAGCTTACCACTGCTCGCCACCAGGCGGATAATCTCGTACGGTGCCTGATATTCTTTGGCCTTGGCGTACAACTCGTCTTCGCGCAGCACGGTCAGGACGCGCATCTCTTGGTTGATGGCCCGCAGGTGCTTGACTGCATGAACCACGTCGCCGGTGCCGGCTTCGCCCTTGGTGCGGATCATGGCCGCACCCTCGGCAATACGCCGCAACGCTTCGCCTAAATTCCGCGCTCCGCAGACAAAAGGAACTTTGAAGGCGTGCTTGTCTACGTGGTTGGCTTCATCGGCGGGGGTAAGGACTTCGGATTCGTCAATGTAATCCACGCCCAGCTCTTGCAAAATTTGGGCTTCTGCAAAGTGACCGATGCGGCATTTGGCCATCACCGGAATGGAAACCGCATCCATGATCTCGCGGATCTTCTTGGGCGAGGCCATGCGGGCCACGCCACCCTCGGCGCGGATCTGCGCCGGCACGCGCTCGAGCGCCATGACGGCTGTTGCGCCGGCCTTTTCTGCGATCAACGCCTGCTCGGCTGTGGTGACGTCCATGATGACGCCGCCTTTGAGCATCTCGGCTAACCCGGTCTTCAGGCGCAGACTGTTGTTTGGGTTTCCATTTTTGTTGGACATAGTTCCTCTTCGTGCCTGCGCACAGGTAAAGTCAAAAAGTTGCGTGGCACTAAGGTTATTTTACGTCTAAATACACACACAGGGCTAGTTTAGCTGTGCATTGCCACTGGGCTTGAACCCTACTCACAGTTTCTTGATGTGTTTGGCAAACATCTTGAGAGGATCAATCGCGATGAACACAGCCCGTCCGCGTGCCAGTACCTCGCCCTTCTGATTGCGGATTTCGGCAATATTAATGTGTTTTTTGCCCTGAACGCTGCTCTCACGAGCTTCCACAATTAATGGCGTTTGCAGTGGGACTGGCTTCAGATATTCCACATCCATTTGTTTTGTCAGAGCAATCACCGAGCGCAGCCTGTTCACCTTGCCCATAGCCTCGTCCAGGATGGTGGCAATAATCCCTCCGTGAGAGTGTCCCGGCGGCCCCTGGTATTTCTTGGGCAAGCGAAATCGGCAATACGAACGGCGGTGTGCCTCGTCAAAATGAAATTCAAGGTGCATGCCTTCCGGGTTGTCTGGTCCGCAGGCAAAGCAGCGGTTAACCGGGATAGACAGGTTTTTGATCTCGTGTCCGGGGGCGCGCGTTTTCCGGGCCATAAGTAGAAGTTAAGTTGATTCTAGCATTGACACTGATTTGGCCTGGCATAAGCGATGCCCAAAAGGTCCGAGCATCAGCAAAGCCCTGCTAATTCTGATATACCTAATGGCTCGCATGAATTCCAGGAGGTTCAGCGTGAACGTGTTTCGTTCGTTTCTCATCGGCATAGTTATTTGCTCTTCCATTTCCACCTTCGCTCAAGACAAGAAAGCTTCTAATCCTAAGCCAGCGTCTAAACCTGCCCAGAAGAAAGCGGCACAGCAGCCCGCGCCGGAAAAAGAAAACAAGGAAACCCCTCCTGAGCCTATGTCGTCGGGGACCTTCGACGGATTGAAGCTGCGCCTCATTGGCCCTGCCATGATCTCCGGCCGTGTGCTTGCCTTTGCCGTTGATCCGGAAAACCACTCCCATTATTACGTCGCCACTGCCTCCGGCGGCGTGTGGAAGACTGAAAACCATGGCATTACCTGGACTCCTGTATTTGACGGTGAAGGCAGCTATTCCATCGGCACGGTCGTGCTCGATCCCAAAGATTCAAATGTCGTGTGGGTAGGCACGGGCGAGAGTAACAGCCAGCGCAGCGTGGGCTACGGCGATGGCGTCTATCGCTCCGATGACGGTGGCAAAAGCTGGAAGAACATGGGGCTAAAAAAATCCGAGCACATCGGACGCATTGCCATTGATCCTCGCGACAGCAACGTCGTCTTCGTCGCAGCCGAAGGTCCGCTATGGGGGCCCGGCGGCGACCGCGGACTTTACAAAACCACCGACAGCGGCAAGACATGGAAAAGTGTCCTCAACATCAGTGAAAACACCGGCGTAGTTGATGTTGCCATTGATCCCGTTGAACCCAATGTAATGTATGCGGCTGCCTATCAGCGCCGCCGCCACGTTTGGACTCTGATTGATGGCGGGCCTGAATCGGCACTTTATAAATCCACCGATGGGGGAGAGAGCTGGAACAAACTGAAATCTGGTCTGCCCTCCGAAGAGATCGGCCGCATCGGCCTGGCGATTTCACCCGCAGATCACAATGTTGTCTACGCCACCATCGAGGCCGCTAACAAAAGCGGCGGTGTATTCCGCTCCAAAGACCGCGGCGCGACCTGGGAGAAGCGTAATCCTTTCAACCAGACTGCCATGTATTACGGCCAGATATTTGCCGACCCTAAGAATGTTGATCGCGTCTACGTGACCGGCTTCAACATTATGGTTTCCGATGACGGCGGCAAAACTGTTACCAAACTGCCTACAAAATCAAAGCATGTGGATAACCACGTCATCTGGATTGACCCCAGCAACACCGACCACTATCTTGTCGGCTGCGACGGCGGTGTTTACGAGAGCTACGACCGCGCCGCTACCTGGGAGTACAAAAGCAATTTGCCGCTCGGCCAGTTTTACGATGTCGCTGTAGACAACGCTCAGCCGTTTTATAACGTCTACGGCGGCACGCAGGATAACAACAGTCTTGGTGGACCTTCGCGTACCGCCAGTGCCTCGGGCATAACCAATGCCGATTGGTTCATCACGCAAGGCGGCGACGGATTCCGCACGCAGGTTGATCCTGAAGACCCCAACACTATCTACTCGGAATATCAGGAGGGCGGACTCACCCGCTACGACAAGCGCACCGGCGAAAATACCGGCATTGCGGTGCAGGAGCCAAAAGGCGGCGAGGTCTATCGCTGGAACTGGGATTCGCCTCTTATCATCAGCCCGCATTCGCACACGCGTCTCTATTATGCTGCCAACAAAATATTTCGCAGCGACGATCGCGGAGACACTTGGCAGGTTATCAGTCCTGACCTTACACGCCAGCTTGATCGCAACTCACTGCAGGTGATGGGCCGTGTGTGGGAACCAGACGCGGTCGCCAAGAATGCCTCCACATCGTTCTACGGAAACATTGTCGTTCTGAGCGAATCCCCCAAAAAAGAAGGATTGATTTATGCCGGCACCGACGACGGCCTCATCCAGGCAACCGAAGATGGTGGAAGCAATTGGCGCAAGCTTGATAAATTCCCCGGCGTGCCCGACTCGACCTATGTCAGCCGCCTTGCCGCTTCCAACCACGATGCTCGTACTGTCTATGCCGCTTTTGAAAACCACAAGAATGCCGACTTCAAACCCTACCTCTTAAAGAGCGCCGACGCTGGCCAAACCTGGAGTTCAGTGGTCGGCAACCTTCCTGAAAACGGCCCGGTGCTGGCCTTTGCAGAAGATCCAGTGAATCCCAACCTTCTTTTTGCCGGCACGGAATTTGGTCTGTATTTCACGATTGACGGCGGCAAAAAATGGGTGCAACTCAAAGGTGATTTCCCTACCATTGCCGTGCGTGATCTGGTAATTCAAGCGCGTGAGAGTGATCTGGTTGTGGGCACCTTTGGCCGCAGCATCTATATTCTGGATGACATTCGCCCGCTGCGAGACCTTAAAACCGACGACTTGAACTCACCTGCGGCTTTACTCGCTGTTCATAATGCAGCTCTTTACCATGAGAGCAAACCTTACGGCGATAAGGGCAAGGCGCATCTGGGAGAGACATTTTATACCGGCGCTAATCCGCCCTTTGGTGCAACCATCACTTACTACCTCAAAGAAAAACTCAAAACCAAAAAAGATCTGCGCCATGACGCTGAAAAAGAGGCCGCCAAAAAAGGCAAGACCGTGGCTTACCCTACGCCCGATGAGCTGCGCGCTGAAGCCGAAGAGCAGGCTCCCGCTGTATTGCTCACGATCTCTGACGAAAACGGCAAGCCGCTTCGCATTCTTACCGGACCTACCGGAGCCGGCATGCAGCGTGTAACTTGGGACCTGCGCTATTCCGCTCCGGCGCTTGCTTCGGAAGATAAGTCCGACGAAGATTCTGATTTCGGCCCGGATACAAGACCACCTCTGGTCATGCCGGGTACGTACAAGGTTTCAATGGCAACGCGGGTCAGAGGAGCGATTACGCCTGTCGGAACTCCGCTCTCATTCAACGTGACTCCACTTTACGGCTGGCCGGCCAATGCCGAAGACCGCGCTGCGCTCACCAGGTTCCAGCGTAACGTTGTTTCGCTCTATCGTTCAGTGAATGGGGCCGTAGAATCAGCCAACGAACTCAAATCGCGTCTCAAATCTATAAAGCGGGCCCTGCTTGAAACCCCCACGGCTGCTTCGGAGCTGTCGCCTCGTGCCGATGCGATTGAAGAAGCGAATAACAAACTATTGCGTGTTCTGGTTGGCGATGAGGCGCTGCAGGCCCACAATGAACCCATTCCGACCTCCATCCAGAACCGCGTATCCACGATTCTGGATGAAGAGAGCACCTCCAGCTCACGCCCAACCAACACACATGTGGAGAGCTTCAAGATTGCTTCCGAAGAACTCTCCCAGCAGCTTGTCACACTCCACAGGTTGATTGAAGTGGATCTGGTGAGTTTGGAAAAAGACATGGAAGCCGCGGGCGCCCCCTGGACACCCGGCCGCATTCCTACATGGGAGGAACCGAAGTTTTAGTGATGATTCTCTACCGCCCGGCCTTTAGCAGGTATGTTTCAAAATGGTCTTTGATCTTGTTGAATAAATGCCGGCGTACCTCGGTTCCGGTGATGCTGTGGGTTTTGCGCGGGTAGAGCATCAAGTCAAACTTTTTACCCGAGTTGATCAGCGCCTGCGTCATCTGCATCGTATTCTGCATGTGTACATTGTCGTCGCCGGTGCCGTGTGCAATCAGCAGGCTGCCATGCAAATGAGCGGCGTAATGCACTGGAGAGCTTTTCTTATAGCTCTCCTCAAACTGCTGCGGCAGCCCCATATAGCGTTCGGTGTAGACGGAATCGTAATCGTGCCAGTCGGTGACTGGGGCCACCGCAACTCCTGCACTAAAGCGGTCGGAGTGGGTCAGCGCATATAAGGTCATGTATCCGCCGTAGCTCCAGCCCCACCAGCCCAGGCGCGATTCATCCAGTTGCGGGAACTGTGCCAGCGCCTGGTCGAGGGCGGCGAGTTGGTCTTTCAACTCGACTTCGCCGAAATTGTGACGTAAAGCCGCCGCGAATTTCTGTCCGCGATTTCCCATCCCGCGATTGTCAACCCGCAAAATTGCAATGCCTTCCCGCACTAAAATTTGATCAAAGAGGGAATCGGTTCCTCCCCAGGCGTCGCGCGCGCGCTGGGCGTGCGGCCCACCGTAAGGATTCATGAGCACCGGCGCTTTACCTTGTAGATTAGGTGGCATGAGCAGCAGTCCATGCAGCACAGTCCCATCTTCCGCCTGGAAATCAACAAATTTGGGCGGAACAAGTTTGTACTCTTTCAGGCTATGTGGTTCCCAGAAAGCCTGACAGCTTCCATCGGCGCCGCATAACGACTCTCGCGGCGGAGTCATGAGGGCAGAGAAGGTGTCTACATAATGCATGGCGTCTCCGGCGAATTCCGGAGTATGCGTACCGTCTTCTTTTGAGATGCGATTTAACCCGCTACCGTCGAGCTGCACCGAGTAGAGCTGGCTTTGCCGGTCGTCATCTTTATTAGCGGTGAAATAAACGTTATGCGTGGAGTCATTGACTGCGATCAGGTTTTGCACTTCGTAATTGCCGCTTGTAAGCTGACGCTCCAGAGTGGCCTGCCCATTCAGTGGACTCGATGCATTGAAGCTATAGAGATAAAGATGCGTATGGCCGTCGCGCCAGCTTCCCCAGAGAAATTCGTTCCCCGATTTCAACAATCGGAAATCGTCGTTCACCTCAACCCAGTTCTCGCTGGTCTCGCTAAGAACTAGCTTCGATCTGCCCGATTCAACATCTATGAAATAAAGATTCAATATGTTCTGCGCGCGGTTGAGCACTTGGACGTAAAGAATGCCATCACGTACCCATCCGAAGCGGGGGATATAGATGTCCTCAGCTCCACCGATTCCCGGCGCCGGCAGCACTTCTTCCACGTTCTTCTGTCGCGGAATATCAATCCATTTCACTTTGCCTCCCGAGGCGCCCACCACGGCCACACGCACAGCCGGATTAGGGTCTCCTGCCTTGGGATATTTCTGGAAGTCCATGATGGGATGCGTGGGAATAAAGTCTTCAATGGGATACGTTGGCACCGGGGTTTCATTCATCTGTAAAAAAACAATCTGCTTGCCGTTCGGTGACCAGAAGTAATTGCTGCGGACATCCAGCTCTTCGGCATAAACCCAGTCAACCTCGCCATTGAGAACATTGGGATCTTTGTCTTGCGTGAGCTGGAACTCAACGTCGCCTGATATGGGATGAACACGCAAATTATGTTTGCGCACATAAGCCACACGTGACCCGTCCGGAGAAAACTTGGGATCATAGGCCAGATCGTCTTCTGAGGTCAGCGGAACACCCGTGTTGGTATCCAGGCTGTAGAACCAGAGTTGGCCGTGCGAGTCAAAAAGCAGATGTTTGGAATCCGGGGCCCAATGATATCCGGCAACGCCATAGCGCAAGCGTCGCTCTAATTCGCGCTCGCTCCTGACCTTGTAATCAGGGGGAGAGAGCGAGGCCAGCCTGTCCTGCGTAACCAGAACTGCCGGCTTGCCTTCACTCACATCAACATACCAAAGCTGGCCATTCGCGCCGCTGTCGTCCCGCAGGATGTAAGAGATCTTTTTGCTGTCAGGGCTCCATTGCAGCGCCTCAGGCAAGCGTCCAATTAATCCGACGCCATCGAAGATTTTTTCTATGGTCAGCTCTTGCCCACCGGCAGTAGCGGGTATTCCCTGAGCTGCTGCGAATGTTGCCAGTGATAAAAGGCAGCCAATAATTAGTCGCTTCAAGAGCGATTACCTCGGTCCCCTGATGTCATCCTGAGCGCTGGAAACCCAAAGGAATCCTGGGGCAGTATTTTGTTCTGATGAATGCAAGAATACTCGTACGTCTGAACGGCCTCTAAGTTTACTTTGACTCAGCCGATTAGGCTACCCGCTCGTTCCAAAATTAATTTACTACTTTTGCTCCGTCTGATCTTCCACCATCGCCGTTACAATCTGGTCAATGACCTCGCGGGCGCGCCCGTTTTTAAGAGCGTGGTTGTTCACCATGATTGAGAACGCCAGATTTTTGCCGCTCAGCGTGGTCGCATAACCCGAGAGGGCACTCACATGGTTTATAGTGCCGGTTTTCGCTCGCACGTGATTTGCTACGTCTGTACCCTTCCAGCGGTCGGCAAGCGAGCCGTCTATACCGGCAACTGGCAGGGTGTCCTGGAATTTAGCGGACCACGTCTGCTTTGCCGCGTATTGCAAAAGCTTCACTACCCCCGCTGGAGCAACCAGGTTCTCGCGCGAAAGGCCGCAACCATCGTGAAGATCATATTCCTCCGGCAAAAGCCCTGCCTGGGTCAGCAAGTTCTGCTCGATCTTTAATCCTGTTTCCGTGTTCCCAATGCCGCCGCTGGTTTTTCCAATCAGGCGCAATGTCATCTCGGCATGTAGGTTCTGGCTGGTCTTGTTGGTGACGCGAATATCTTCTATTAAGGGCAGGGAATCATAGGTCGCGAGCCCCTGGGAAAAGTGGTTGCCGAGGGACAGCGAGGAAGTCGCGCCCAGCGTGGGTAGCGATGCAGCCGGAACCTCTTCGTTCATTATGCTGGTTTGCGACGTATGCTGCGCTCGGGTGTGACCATAAATCACAATGCCGTGTCTGCTCAGGATTTCGTAAAACAATTGCGCTGCATAGTCTGCTGGATCTTCGGCCGCCAGCTCCTGGTGGTCGGGTCCATCATTGACTGTTACCGTTCCCCATACAGTTACCGTGTGCGAACCCTGATCACGATGCACGCCAATCTTGTGCGTTCCGCCTGTGGCAACCGTGACGATGCGGTTGTCCACTTTGTAGTATGCAGTCGGCGGGTCAAGCGTGACAAAAGCGCGGTCACCCGATCTTTCTCCCGGCAGAATGTTCAGGAAAATAAGATTGTCATTGATGGTGAGCGCCGAAACCGGGGCCCCATATCCCCACTGCAAATCATCCTGGGCCCAGCCTGCACCGTAAGGTTCGTCAACGTAGTAGGAATCATCAGCCACCACATCGCCGTCAATATATTTCACTCCGGCTTTTACCAGTTGATCGGCAAGGTTCTCCAGGGCAACCGTGGTAGGCTGCGTGCGCTCCGTCTTAAGTGCATAAGGCAAGCTGCGTCCCGAAAGGTTAGGATCGCCTCTCCCCACCAGAATTACATCACCATCAATTCGTCCGTATTTGTCGAGTGGAGCGCTGGCCTCGACCGTTGTATGAAAACGGTAGTCCGGTCCCAACAATGCCATGGCCGTAATCGTGGTAAAGAGTTTTGTGTTGGAGGCCGGAACAAAAAGCTTCTCTGCATTCAGTGAGTACAAGACTCTTTGATCGTCTAAAGAAACTATCTGGATCCCCCAGAAGCTGCGATTAAGGTCGGGTTGCGCCAGAATAGGAGCAATTTTCCCTGGCAGCGGATTGCTGCTCTTGCGTCCGGATTTGCCACTATCAGCGCCCAATGCTCCCGGCAAGAACACGAGCAGCGCCCAAAAGATTAGTGCCCAGCAGAACAGCGCTGTGTATTGCTTTCGGAGGAGCACGGCTTTAGCCGTGCCGTTAAAAGTCTCATCAGGCTTGGGCTTTAGCCCCTGAGGTGCCTTACTGCAACCAACTCTCATCTTTTGTCGCATGTGTTATGCCAGTGTAGTCCGTTAGGAAAAATAATAAAGTTAACTGGCAGGTTACCCCCGTAACCTATCGTCTTTGTGGTCCTAAGTGCTCTTTGTGTTTAAATCTCCTTACATGCGTCCACATTATGAATGGAAGCTTAGCCGGCGGCGCCTGGAGCTAGGTGCGCGCACGCTGGTCATGGGCATCGTCAACGTCACCCCAGACTCCTTCTCCGATACCGGACGACACTTTTCCCACGGAAATGCCGTCGAACATGCTTTGCGGCTGCTCGACGAAGGCGCGGACATTCTCGATATCGGCGGAGAATCCACCCGCCCCGGCTCGAAAGTTGGTGAGGGAGGCGTGACTGCTGCGGAAGAGCTGTGCCGCATTCTGCCCGTCATCGTGTCGGTGCGCAAGCAGAGGCCCTCCGCACTGATCTCCGTGGATACCTACAAGTCTGGAGTAGCACGCGCTTGCGTACAGGCTGGAGCGGAAATTGTGAACGACGTAAGCGCTGCTCGCTGGGATTCCACCATGCCGCAAACCCTGGCCGAGCTTAAGTGTGGCGTAGTGCTGATGCATTCGCGCGGACTTCCCGAAGAGTGGCACACACTGCCGCAACTCTCTAGCGATGCTTTGCTGGAGCTGGTGGGCCGCGAATTAAGAGAATGGAGTGGAGCGGTAATCGGCGCCGGCGTGCAACCCGGTCGTATTGTCCTCGACCCCGGCTTTGGCTTCGGCAAAAAGTTTGAAGAAAATTATCCTCTGCTCGCCCACCTCGACAAATTGCACGAGCTGGGATTCCCCTTGCTCGCAGGAACCTCGCGCAAGTCTTTCATCGGACGCACTCTGGCCCACGAGGGAACCAACGGTGAAAAAGAAGATGCGCCGGCAGACCAACGTTTGTATGGCACGCTGGCAACCGTTGCTGCAGCCATCTTGCAGGGGATCCACATCGTCCGCGTGCACGATGTAAAACCTGCTGTCGAAGCGGCGCGTGTGGCCGATGCCATCCTGGCTGCTGCCAGTTGAAGTTATCGGCAAGCAGCCCAACTCACGGCTTCGCCTGCTCTGTCATCAGCTTCAAGTTCTCCGCCTTCCATTGCATAGCATCGTGAATCCGATTGCGGCCGCTGGGATGATCGAAGAATATCCACTCCTCCACTGGGCCCGGGCTCATCTTGCGATATTCGCCCAAGTGAATTGCACCCTGGGCGAAACCATCCGGTTGCCGGCTGGCATTGAGCCCGTACATGTCGGCCTCGTGCTCCTGCGACCGAATGAAAGTATTGACTACGGGCGTCAGCACAAAGATGAAGATCAGCCCCACGAGTACAACCAATGGAAGCACCGCGGTATCGCCGACGCCACGAATCTGCCACTTCTCTCCCCACTGTGCCAGCGACCAGTTGAGCGCCCAATAGAGAAGGGCAAACAGGGCGAAGATGCCGATGGCAAAAAAGAAGATGCCTTTATACACGTGGTTGAGCACATAGTGCCCCATCTCGTGTCCCATTACTGCCTGAATCTCTTCCAAAGAGCCCCGACGCAGCAGATTGTCGTTCAGCGTAATGCGCAGGGTGTGGCCAAGTCCGCTCACGTTCGCACTCATACGGGTTGACTGCTTCGAGGCATCAATCTTATAGACGTCTTTCACCGCGATACCGTTGGCCCGTGCCATGCTCAAAATGGGCCCGGCGATTTTGGCATCGTTCAGAGGTGTAACTTTGTTAAAGATGGGAACAAGATAAACCGGAGCGATCAGAGTCACTAGAACGGTAAATAAAGTACTCACGCTCGCGCCCCATAACCACCATGTGCGTGGAAAGCGCCTGACTACACCGAAGAGCAGGGTAAAGAGAATCGCTCCCAGCACCAGGTCCACAAGAAGGTTTTTGAACTGGTCACCCATCCACGGACCAAAGGTCTGGGTTGCCAATCCATATTTATGCTCGCGAAGGTAGTCTTCGTATACCGTCAGCGGGAAACCTAAAACCGACGTGACCAAAAGGTATTGCACCCAATAAATCATCGTCTGCAGCGGCTTGAAGCGCGTGATGCGTTCCGCCAGGTTGCGGAAAGCAGCCGACCAGCGGAGATTGAGCAACAGCAATACGACCGCGACGGCGTAGACAAAATCCCACAGAATGAGCCAGTACCCGCCTTCGAAGTAGGCATCCGATTTCGCCTTGGCGCTTGCGGGAATTTCCGCGAGGTAAGCATTAGTGGCAACATCAGTGTCGAAATTCGCAGAGGCCTGCGCCCCTGCAGGAACATTGATGACCGATGGCATGGCAGTGGCAGGCTGAGTGCCCGGATTGGGGGCCTGCTCCGCAAAGGCAAGACGCGAGAAAAGAGAAAAGAGAAGAACGATCAGAGCGCAAGGCCGCCAAACACGAGAAATCATTAGTGTGCCTTTCAGGTAGGAATAGAAATAATGCTGAGAGTATATACACAGGGGCTTGCGCGCGAGCGCCCCCATAGCCAGTATCTATTTATAATGGCGGGTTGAGTACCGAGACACAATCTCGCTTGAATGACACTCGACCACTGCCCGGAAATGAAATCAAAGCGTCATTCCCGATATCGTCTGATTCGCCTGCGCATGTAACTCGCTGGCTCACTCTTATCACCATCATCGCGGCCGTGTTCCGCTTTGCTGGACTCGGATCAAAGAGCTTGTGGCTGGACGAAGCCTACAGCCAATGGATTGCACGCTCCAGTTTCTCTTCCGTGTGGCATGGTCTCTGGTCTCCGCAAGTTAATACCAGCGTCTTTGCCCTCTACATGAGCCTCTACTACACCTTGCTACATTTCTGGGTGCGTTTAGGAGACAGTGAGCTTTGGCTGCGACTGCCATCTGCCCTCTGCGGCCTGGCAACGGTCCCGTTATTGTACGCACTAGGTTCGCGTCTGTTCAGCAAACAGACAGGATTGGCGGCGGCGTTTCTGCTGGCCGTGCAACCGGTCCATATCGCCTATTCTCAGGAAGCGCGCAGCTACGCGCTTTGTGTGTTCTTCTCCGTGGCGGCATTCTATTTTTTCATCAGGGGAGTACAAGAAGGAGCCCGCAAATGGTGGCTGCTCTATGTTGTGAGCAGTGTACTGGCTATCTATAGCCATCTATTTGCTGTCTTTCTCTTGCCGGCACAGTGGTTGTCGCTCGCGTTCCTGGATCGCAAGAAGACACAGTTAAAACCTGCAATTTTAAGTGCAACGGTGATTCTGCTGCTGATTGCTCCAGTGTTCAGTCTGACAATCGTGAGGAATCTCCCAAAAATTCCCTGGGGCGCTAAACCAACTATGTGGGACCTGCTTCATGCGCTGCAGACCCTCACAGGCGCGGGTGTGAAGTTCCCCATTTATTTGTTGGTCCTGGGGATGGCGGGCATTAGCTTCCGTCAAGCCTGGCGAGACCCCGGGGAACCCGCCCCTCGCTGGCGGCATGCCCTCCTATGGGGCTGGTTTCTTCTTCCGGTTGCAAGCATTGTGCTGGTCTCCTTGTGGAAGCCGCCGTTATTTCCCCGGTATTTACTCATCAGCTTGCCCGCCTCGACACTGCTGGCGGCAGTTGGATTGTGCCGTTTCCGCTCTAATACGAAGTTCACGGTTGCGACCGTGGCGCTGGGAGCACTCTTCGTTCCCGCAATATTCACCTATTACTCAAAGCCGAAGGAAGATTGGAGAGGAGCGACGGCCTACTTACTTGCACATGTGCGGCCTGAGGATGGCATTGTCTTTTATCGCGAGTATGGGCAACAGCCTTTTGATTACTATCGCGAGCGCATGGGCCCGGCATCTGTCAGTCCGGCGATCATAAGCCCTTTCGATGAAGCAGCCTCCCCCTACAAGATACCGACCATCTGGCTGGTTCTTTATGGACTTCATCCTAGCGATACAGTCGAAACGTCGTTTTTAGAGAAAACCCAAACCTCGCTGGAAAGCGGACACGCGTTGGTCAGCCGTCAACACTTCCACGAAATTGAAATTCTCTGTTACACCAGCAAAGCCGCACAATCCAACACAGGCAGTGGGCTGGATCAAAAGCGCTGAGTCGCTGCGAGCAAAGCGAAGCAGCGTCGGTGGGAGCCCCGGCCTTTAGGCCGGGGTAGGGATGAAATAAAATTGGGCTTTAGCCCCCGGCTTGTAAAGCATGGGACATCGAGAAAGCCTGCTACAAGGCCCTGCTATCATTTCTCCGGCGGCGGAATACTCCAAGCTTGGCTTGAATCGGGCTCTCGAGTTCGGTTGGGCCTCTCTGGGGTTACCCCAGGGAATCGTGATGAACTGAAATCTCGTCGCATGAGCCTCGCTGCGCGGAGCGCAGACCAGCTCACGCAAGGTCAGACTGGTTGGAGTATTCTGCCGTCACATTCTGCATCCTATTTTGCCACCGCCTTGATCATGCCGAATCTGTCGCTTTTGAACGCGCTCGCCCAGTCCTTTCTGGCTGGCGAACAGAACGTCGAGCAGGTCATTGCTCGTGGCAGCCGGACTCTGGGCAAGCCCTGGCGCTGGCTTCGTCCCCTTGCGAAGCGCTACGTCGAGATCTTTGCCAGCGGGAGACGTCCTCGTCCCCGGCACCGCGATGTGGTTGTGTTTCTTCTTCACGACCGCGGCATGGCACAGGTGCAGTCGAAATACTTCCGCGAATTGTTCGTGCAGCAACGGCTGACCGAGCCGCAGCAGATGCAGCCGGTTGCGGCGGCAAAGATGTGGGACGTTCCAGCCATCGAGTCTTTCGGGGCCCTGGCCGAGTGGCTTGGGCTCACTCCCAGCGAATTGCAGTGGTTCGCCGATCTCAAGGGACTCGGATACAGGAAAAGCAGCCAGCAACTAAGGCACTATCACTACCAAGTCTTGGTCAAGCGCTCCGGCAACATTCGATTGATTGAAGCACCGAAGCCACGTTTGAAAGAACTGCAACGACAGATTCTGTCCGCAATTCTTGAAAAGATCCCGCCCCATCCTGCCGCGCAAGGCTTCCTCAAAGGACGCTCCATCAAGACGTTCGTGGCCCCCCACGTGGGCCGGCGCGTTGTCTTGCGAATGGACTTGCGGGATTTTTTCCCTACCTTCGGCGGGGCAAGGATTCAAACCTTATTTCGCACCATGGGCTATCCCGAATCGGTTGCCGATCTGCTTGGGGGCATTTGCACGAACGCCGCGCCACGCAGCGCGTGGAAAAAGCCTGCCTTCGATGTTGATCCTGGTCACCTGTGGGAAGCGCGGGCCCTGTATACCCGGCCGCATTTGCCGCAAGGCGCGCCTACATCGCCGGCACTCGCTAATCTTTGCTCTTACCGGATTGATTGCCGCCTCGCTGGCTTGGCGAAATCGGTTAGCGCTAAGTACACGCGTTACGCCGATGATCTTGCCTTTTCCGGCAGTGAAACATTGGAACGCTGCGTAGAGAGGTTCTCAACCCAAGTCGCTGCAATTTTGCTCGAAGAGGGTTTCGCCGTACATCATCGTAAGACACGCATCATGCGCCAGGGTGTGCGCCAGCATTTGGCGGGCCTCGTCGCCAATCAGCACCTGAACGTTATCCGGGCCGATTTTGATCGCTTCAAAGCAATACTGACGAACTGTGTTCGGCTCGGTCCTGAGAGCCAGAACCGCGAGGCTCATCCTCACTTTCGTTCACACCTCGAAGGCCGAGTGGGCTTCGTGGAGATGATCAACCCGGTCAAAGGAAAACGCCTTCGCGCAATATTCGAGCAGATTCAGTGGAAGTAGTTGCAGCGTGCACGAAAGTCTCTAAAAAGTGATATCACCGTGGCATCAAAAAGCTCGTTTCACAGCAACTGTAGGCCATAATTGTCTTTGAGGTGTGTTTTGAAGGGTGAGCCAAATGCGAGCGCCGGATGCGCGCGAGCAGTTGGCGAGGGCGCAGCGGTTTACCGCGGAGCCCTTAGATAAAAGCCGCATTCAAGAATGCGGGGGCTTTTGGCCCATCTGGTCTTTGAAAATTCGTTACCGGTAGATCGAAGCCGCAGCAGAATGCCGCCTTCTTTTCTGAGTACTGAGTACCGAGTACTGAGTACTGCACTTCCTCAGCAAGTACCCCACCCCGGCATCAATTTCAGCCGCTAGATATGCGGTGATCAGCGCTGTTTTTAGGGCTCTGACCACTAGCTGCAAGTCCCCCCACCCCGCCACGATCTGGCGAAGCCAAGCGGTGCAGGAAGCCAAGCGGTGTAGAATGATCGGCATTTCTCAAGAGCAGAATACTGCTTTGTTTTCTGAGTACCGACTACTGAGTACTGAGTACTGCACTTCCTCAGCAAGTACCCCACCCCGGCATCAACTTTAGCCGCTGGATATGCGGTGATCAGCGCTGTTTTTAGGGCTCCAACCACTAGCAGCAAGTCCCCCCTGGCCGACGTGAGACTCCTCATCACCCGTTGTATGTGCGTTACACTCTTTGAGGTCATTCAGATGGCCATTACAGACAGGTGGAGGAATACCCATGCAGGAAACGCCAGCACAATATACTCAGCGGCTGTTGAGTTACTCAGAAGGAAAAGAACCTTTAGCATTGCAGCAGACCACTCCCAAGAAGCTGTCGGCGCTGTTAAAAGGTAAGACCAAGAAACGACTCATGCGCCGGCCCGCTCCCGGCAAGTGGTCGGTTGTGGAAATCGTCGCCCATTTGGCTGATGCGGAAATAGCAATCTCATGGCGTTTGCGCCAGATTCTCAGCAGCAATGCCATCCCAATCCAGGCCTACGATCAGGATTCATGGGCAACGACACTTGACTACGCTCACCGCGATTCAAAGCAGTCATTGGAAGATTTTCGAGTGCTGCGGAACAGCAATGTGGCTCTGCTCAAGACCGTACCCCGCAAGTTGTGGGAGAACTACGGTATCCACCAGGAAAGAGGAAACGAGAGCGTGGCCCACATCGTGCGGATGATTGCGGGACACGACCTGAATCACCTGCAACAAATAGAACGGATCTTAAAGGAAAAGCGTTGAGGCCCGCCTACTCATTTGGCCACAAAGACCAGTGAGTTTGTGATGGCGTGCACCGAAAGCGCGATTCGGTTTTGTACTCCCACTTTACGCATCAGTTTTGCGACGTGCGCTTTGACGGTGCGCTCGGTGATGCCCAGGGGAGCGCCGATTTCCTTATTGGATCGACCCGCGACCAGCATTTCCAGCACCTCTTTTTCGCGGTCGGTAAAAGTCACCCGGCCAGCAGGGAAGATGCGTCCCGGTGAGTTGCTCACGCGTTCAATGAACAGAGAGAGCACTCGCCGTGGCGCCCACACCGACCCATGGTTCACCGCCCGGATCGCGTTGATAAACTCACTTGGATCCGCGGCTTCGTCAATATAACCCTTGGCCCCGCCGGCAATGGCCTTGAGGATGTTTTCTTCATCCATCCCGGAGCCCATCACGATGACGCGCAGGTCAGGACGTGCCGCTCGCAGGGTGGCCATCGCCTCGAACAAATTGGGGCCGATATGGTTCCCGAGGAGCGCAAGATCAATGTTCTGCCGGGCGCCCATTTCCGAGAGGGAAGTAAAGGTTAGCTCTAAATCCGACGCTGAATTTAACAGGGTATGCAAACCCGCAAACCGCAACGGGTCGGTCTCGATTACAGCAATACGGATGGGCTGTCTCTTATGATTATGATTAGGAAGAGAGGTTTTCATAACTCTCCTTGTGCAAGGTTTCTGCTTTTACAGGATTGCTTTTCAAGTGTTCCACCTTTGGGAAATACGCGTGGCGTCGTCCCATGATTCTACACAACCAGTAGGACAAGCGCTGCGGTACTAAAGGGCATGTTGGCTTGTGGTCAATGCGCAATCCGAGTTGGTAATTGGCAGCCTTTCGTCGCAACCTCGGACGATACCGAGCCAAGCTGGTCATAAAGTATGACGACTTGTGCCGTCTATGACGCCCGTTGCACAAACAGGCCTGAGAAGTATTGGCGGTGACGAAGGGCCACAATGCACCATAGAATCACGACTACGATCGCCAGGGGCAGACCCTTCGGATCCATGAGCAGGTGATACAAAAAAATGTTCACAATCACAGGGCCAAGAAGCGTGAGCCCGAGCGGCACGTAGCGATTTACCAGCAGAAGTACGCCACCTGCAACTTGAAGCGCAGATACAACGAACGCGTAATGTGATTGGAAGAGTGCGCCTATGAACTGGCCTGCCGTTCCTGAAGGCAAGGGCGGCGTAGGAAGAAAGTGCAGGAAACCATTCAGCCCAAATACCAGGAAGACCAGGCCGAGCAGAATACGTGCGATCCAAAGCCACGATTTTCATTACGTTTTTCCTTCCCAACACCAGGACCCCAAACATTCTACGATAACGGGCTTTTGAGGATGTGGCAGAGCGCGCTGTGCAGTCCGCCATATTCGCACACCGAGTCCCAACTACGGTTGTTTACCCGCCGGCAATAGCCCCTAAGATGATCAATGGCTCCGAGCCGGACGCGACCGAGGCAGGCAGTAGGGCGTCTGGTGATTCATGCGACAGATCCTGCTCGCAGGCGAAAAACCGCAAATACGGCCGGCGCTGTTGCGTGACGTGATCGCGGATCGTCCCGCGCAGCATCGGATAGCGGGCCTCAATCGCGTCGAGGACCAAGCGCAGCGTGGCCTGGCCTTCGACCTCGATTTCCACGTCGCCGTGAACACCTGCCAGGGTTCGCAAGTGTTGCGGGAGCATAACTCGGATCATATTAGTTTGACCCAGACAATGTCTGGACCTCCACAGAAAGCACGGCTGGCAGATCGCGGACGATAGGGGCCCAACTGTCTCCGGCATTAGCCGACGCGTATACTTGCCCGCCTGTGGTGCCAAAATACACACCGCATTTGTCGAGCGAATCGACGGCCATCGCATCGCGCAACACGTTGACGTAGCAATCGCTCTGCGGCAGGCCTTTGGTGAGCGCCTCCCACTCATTTCCTCCGGTGCGGCTGCGGTACACGCGCAGTTTGCCATCGGGAGGGAAGTGCTCCCCATCGCTCTTGATCGGGACCACGTAGATGGTCTCAGGCTCGTGCGCGTGAACGTCAATCACGAATCCGAAGTCGGTAGGCAGGTTGCCGCTGACCTCTTTCCACGAATCTCCGGCGTCGTCGCTGCGCATGACGTCCCAGTGCTTCTGCATGAAAAGGACACGCGGACGTGTGGGATTCATGGCGATATGGTGGACGCAGTGGCCGACCTCAGCATTCGGGTCGGGAATGTATTGCGAATGCAGTCCACGATTGATCGGCTTCCACGTCTTGCCGCCGTCGTCGGTACGGAAGGCGCCCGCAGCCGAGATGGCGATGAAGATGCGGCCGGGGTTGCTCGGATCGAGAATGACCGTGTGCAGGCACATGCCGCCGGCACCGGGCTGCCATTTTGGGCCTGTGCCGTGGCCGCGAAGTCCAGAGAGCTCCTGCCAGTTCTGGCCGCCGTCGGTTGAGCGAAACAAAGCGGCGTCTTCCACTCCGGCGTAGACAGTATTGGGATCGGTCAGCGATGGTTCGATATGCCAGACTCGCTTGAACTCCCACGGATGCTGGGTGCCGTCGTACCACTGATGAGTGGTAAGGGGGTTGCCGGTCTCCGTCGAGGTGTCGTACACGAACTTGTTGCTCTCGCCTTTGGGCATTCCCCCCGGCCCTGTGGTCGGTTCGCCCGGCGGTGTCCCTGGCTGCACCCAGGTTTTGCCCCCATCATCGGAGCGCTGAATAATCTGTCCGAACCATCCACTGCACTGCGACGCATAAATCCGGTTTGGGTTAACGGGCGATCCCTTGACGTGGTAGATCTCCCAACCCGCGAAATGCGGACCACTCACATCCCATTTTTCGCGCTTGCCGTCCGACGTCAGGACGAACGCGCCCTTGCGTGTGCCAACCAGTACTCGTACCTTGCTCATCCTTCCTCCTTAGATTTTTGAAGATGCTCGCCGACAACCCTATCATGGCTTGTAGCGAGGGGTCTTGATGCTCGCCTTTGTTTACGTTTAACACGTAGCCTTATATATACGACGCACGACCGACGTAGAATCGACAGGTTCTGCATTTTTATTTTTGCATATCATTTCTTGTATTTAAGGCTTCAAGCTGTCTAGATACCTGCACAGCGCCTCGACTGCCTGTACCATCAACTCCTGGCTCCGCGAACTCTTGCCTGTGCCCCAAATTCCCATCTGTGATGCCACAACCAGCGCCGCTACGGCGCGCGGCAAGATGTCCTTTCTCACTTTTCCGGCCTTCATGGCATCCGTAAAGGCGTCTGTATAACACTTCCGCCACATGTTATAAAGTTTGTCGATTCGCTTGCGAAATCCTTCATCCAGCGGCGACATCTCCTGCGCCAGGTTGTTTAATGGACATCCCTGCACGAACGAGCCGCTCTTGATGTCCTCTTTGACGAATCGCCGGAAGGAACGTTTCATGTCCGCGATTGGGTTCGTCGAATCCGCTAAGGTATCAAGCCAACGCTGCTTCAGAATCGGCGCAATGATCTCGTCCACTACTGCGTAACCCAGTTCCTGCTTGCCTGAGAAGTGATGAAACAGCGCGCCTTTGGTGGTCCCTGTCACTTTTACGATGTGATTCAGGCTCCCACCCTGGAAACCGTTCTTGTAGAACTCCGCAAATGCGGCTCCCAGGATCTTCCGTCGCGTGGCTTCCGGTGCTTTGGTCG
>DATHMF010000117.1 GCA_035487355.1 Terriglobales bacterium
CAGGGGCAAGATGCACTTGAACATCTCAGGAGCTACATTGCCATTGCAGCTCAGGAATTTTTCATGTCCTTGCGAAGATGGCGTGAGCGGCGCGCTGGCACTCTCCAGGGCATGCACCTGCCGCGAGTTTAAGGCCATGAATCCTGCTTCGGGAAATAGCGCGTAGCCCTTCCACGCAGCTACGTTAAGCTGTGCCGGCTTCTGGCAGAAGGTGAAGAGAGCGCCTTCGCGGGCCCCCACCGCCTCCATCATGGCGCCTAGCATGAAATGGGCAGCTTCATTGAAATTGCGCTCCCCGGCCAGCATCGGCCCGAGCTCGGCCAGGCACCGGTAGGTGAGGAGAAGAAGCCGCGATTGCGTTGGTTTCATTGTCACCACCACAGACGACCACCAGAACATTAGGAGTATTACTGAATCGAAAACAAAGCGCGAGTTGTGGTTCCAATCTAGTTAACGATGAAGATGATACCCGGGAGATGCTCGCGCAACTTGAAAAACCACTTTTTCAAGTCAGGACTACCCGACTTCAACCCAAGGCAACCCTAAAAGTTCTCACAAAGTTGCGCAAATTTCTCCAGGACCAGGAGTTGCGAGCTTGCGGGCGGTTGGGATAGCTCCTCGTGCTCCAGGATCCAGGTTTTGTCATGGGGGACAAAAACCGCATGCAGCCCCGCCGACAGCGCTGGATTGATGTCTGATTTCGGGCTGTTGCCGACCATCCAGGTCACGCCGGGCTGCAGATTGTGTTTTTGCACAATCGTTCTGTAGGTGGGTGTGTCTTTTTCCGCGACGATTTCAATCGACTTAAAGTGCCGCCGCAGCCCAGAGCGTTCCAGTTTGCCCGATTGCTCTTGAGGGTTCCCCTTGGTCATCAGGATCAGGTGGTGGCGAGGGCTGAGGTACGCCAAAGTTTCCTCGACGCCTGCAATGATCTCGATAGGATGCTC
Organism: Terriglobales bacterium; assembly: GCA_035487355.1. Classification (NCBI taxonomy): domain Bacteria; kingdom Pseudomonadati; phylum Acidobacteriota; class Terriglobia; order Terriglobales; species Terriglobales bacterium. The sequence continues at coordinate 948 of DATHMF010000117.1, forward strand.
GGCAATGGCGCGGGCGAATCCGTGAATGGTCTCGTGCAGCGCGGGGGTGAGCGGCTCGACCGAAAGACGCTCGAAGGTCATGACCAGGGACTGCACGAAGCTGTTCAGGCCGTATCCGTGCTTGCGGATTCCTTCGCGCTCTACTTCATTGAGTTTTTTCCGGACCTGTTCGGGCGTGAACTCATGATGATTGAGAAACGAGATGAAATCTGCGATGGCGCGCTCAAAGTAGATGTTGTTTTCCCAAAGCGTATCGTCGGCATCAATGAGCAGCGTCTGTGGTTCGGTGAAAGGCATTCGAAGAGCATGATAAATCGGAAGCTTGTTACAATCCTAGCCATGAACAAACTATCAGTAGTTGGTTTGCTTCTCTTCTTGATTGCCACCGCCACTGCTCAGACTAAAAAACATACAGGCCGAAGGCACAATGGAAGGTCTCATGCGGGCACTTCGGGTGTAACCGAGAAGGTCAACTGGGCGGAGCTGGATAAAAAACTGGCGCAATGGAAGCCGGTCAAGGTCCCTTTTGACAGCGAGAAGCTGACGCCGCGTGAGGTCAAGATGGTGAACCATCTTGTGAACGCGTGCCATTATCTCGAAGACATTTTCTGGCGGCAGAGCGACCCTGAAGCGCTTACGTTGTATCAATCTCTGCTGGGTAGCAGCAACCCTAAGGATCAGAAGCTGCTGCGCATGTTGCGTATCCAGGGCAGCCGGTACGATCTGCTGGCGGAGAACAACCCCTTTGTGGGTACCGAGCCGATGTCGCCCGGGCGCGGACTTTATCCCGCAGGCGTTACTCGCGAACAGCTTGAGCAATACGTTAAAGACCATCCTGAGAAAAAGGCCGAGATTTACAGCGGATACACGGTCATCCGGCAAAAGGGAAAGGACCTTGAAGCCATTCCATATCGCATTGTGTATCGTTCGTTCCTGGAACCGGCAGCGAATGAACTACGCGAAGCTGCAGCGCTCAGCGACGATGCGGCCTTTGCCAACTTTCTGCGCCTGCGCGCCGATGCCTTTTTAAGTGACGATTATTACCAAAGTGATCTTGCCTGGATTGACCTCAAAGATCCAAAATTTGATGTGATCATGGCTCCGTACGAAACCTATCTGGATGATGTTCTGGGGGTCAAAACCTCGTATGGCCCGGCGGTGCTGGTGCGCAATGAGGCCGAGAGCCAGAAGCTGGCGGTCTTTCAGAAGTACGTTCCTGATATTCAAGATGCGCTACCGCTGAAGCCCGAAGACCGGCCTTCCAAACGTGGCCACCTCACGCCCATGGAGGTCATGGATGCGCCCTTCCGCGGCGGCGACCTGCGCCACGGATACCAGGCCGTAGCCGACAATCTGCCTAATGATCCGCGCATCCATGAGGAAAAGGGCACCAAGAAAATCTTCTTCAAAAATTACATGGATGCGCGCGTGAATGACGTTATCTTGCCTCTGGCCCGCCAGATCATGCAGCCGCAGCAGGCGGCCTTGGCCTCAGGCGAGGGCTATTTGGCTTCAACTATGATGCATGAGATTTCGCACGGCCTTGGACCTGACTTTGCCCACAAGAATGGGCAGCAAGTGGATATCCGCGAGGCCATTGGGCCACTCTACGGCGGATTGGAAGAGGCCAAAGCTGACATCGTGGGCATGTACGGCTTGAAATGGCTGGTGGACCAGGGCGCGCTCCCCAAAGAGCGGCTGCCAGAATACTATTCCTCATATGTGGCCGGTATCTTTCGCACAGTACGCTTCAGCATTGCTGAAGCCCATGGCCGCGCCGAGATGATGGAATTCAACTATCTCTCTGAGCAGAAGGCGATTACCCGCGATGCCGCGGGAAAATACGTCGTTGACTATGATCGCATGCCGGCAGCGGTGGCTAGTCTGGCCCAGGAATTGCTTGAAATCGAGGCAACAGGGGACCGCGCCCGAGCGGAGGCGTGGTTTAGCAGGTACGAAAAGATGCCTTCTGAGTTAAAATTTGCTTTAGGGGCGGCCAGTAACGTGCCTGTAGATATCGACCCTATTTTTTCATTTCCGGAGCCTGTTAAATGAAGGGTATTTTTTCGGCCAAGTCCATTACCGGTGAGCGCCGTCGCCATGAGCGTGTGGAGGTCTCCTATACCGCCCAGGTCCACGTGACCGACGATAAAGGCAAGCGAGTCGGCGTACTGCGGCAGCTCTCGCGCGGCGGGTTCATGATGGAGCCGGAGAAAGAGTTCAAGGAAGGCAAAAAACACAAGCTCATGCTTGTGGACCGCAGCGAAAATATCCGCCTGGTGGTGAAAGTGATTGTACGCTACGCCGATATACGCCGCGCTGGGTTTGAATTTGAAGGGCTCGACGTGGATTCCGCGATTGAGATCGGCATCATGATCGGGAAGTACTACCAGACCGACGCTGTGCTGGCTTAAATCGGAAGTCAAACCGCAGAGGACGCGGAGGATCGCAGAGGCAATTCCTAAATCGTTGTTGAAGATTCGCGGAGGTATTTATGCGATTGATCAAGCTGATTCTGGGAACGCTGGTTCTGGCAGTTACTCTTCAACCACTTCTGGGACAGACGGCGAAGGCAGAGGTAAGCACTGCCGACTCCAGCAAGGCGAAGAAATTTGACCTGGCGCGAGCTTCAGGGTTCGATTTCGCACAGAGTCCCGTCAATCGGAATAGCCTTGATTCCTGGCAAATCACCCCGCCCACGCGCTTGCAGGCAACCGAACCCAACACAGATCTTTGTTACCGCATGCGCGTCTATTCTTTTACGCAACAGGACGGCGAAGCCCCGAGGATGACCGGCTCCACAACATGCACGCCTGCAAATAGAGCGGCCCCCAAGAGCATTGAAGGAGCTGGGTCGGCACCCACGGCAAGATACGTTCCACAGTAAACAGAATGAAGGTCAGGCGCCGCGGAACACAACCCCACAGGGAGTTGCCAGGGCTTGAAGCGGCTTCCTAGTGAAAATGGACCAGACTCCACAACCTTCGAGCAACGAAACCATATTCTACGACGAACCTTGCCCCCGTTGCCGCAGCAGTCTACGCTATGTGAAGCGCGGCGAACCGGGCAAGGTATACTGCGACGGTTGCGGATATGTGGAGGGAGAAGAACCTAGACAAGATGCTTAATTGGCCGCATTCGGCGGTATGTGCGCACGCATGATGTGTGCCGGTGTTGGCTTTGCATCAGCTTTGGGATTGCCGTTATCGTCGAGCGTGTCCCATCCTGAATTGGCGATGTAATAGAACTCGTGATGAACAATTACTCCATGAGTGGGATCGCCGAGGGTGGGCGTGGAGCGTTCAATCTCTTCTTCAGATACAACACTCGAGAGTGCACGATCTAACTTGAACACCGACACTCTCTCGGGCGAAGTCCCGTTCTGCACAGCCAGCAATATACCAGCATGGAAGTAGAGTCCATCAATGCCGTTGAGGGCATACTTGTTGGCCATCGCGATCCAACGTACCTGGCCGGTCTTCAGGTCAAATACGGCGATTCCTCTCAGGTAGTCAGGCACAAAAACATGCCTGCCATCGGGGTGCATCACCGGTGTTTGGGGCGAGATGAAGTCGCCCTTATCCATACGCTGCAACTCTTTGCCACCGTTGGGCACACGGTAGATTCCGCCACCCTCGCCATCGGAGACGATAAGGTCTCCATCGTTCGTCAGCACCGCATCACCCAGCGCGCTGTGGCTTGGTCCTTCAATGCGGCGTACGAGTTTGCGAGTTTGAAGATCGTAGCAAAGCACCGCCGATCGCCCCCAGTCGGATTTGGGAACAGAATTGAATCCATTAAGCGCGACCTCGGTCGCCCATAGCAGACGGCGCCGGGAATCAATTTTGAGGGCCATCATCGGCCACGAATCGGGAGATTGAGCAAAATCCTCAGCTTTTCCGTTTGCATCCACGGAGATAATTTTCTTTTTTTGCACGCTGGTGAGGAAGAATCGTGAACTGTGCGGGTCGTAGTCAATGTCTTCCGGTACCAACCCGGCTTCAGCAAGATCAAAGGCAATGGAGGCATGTGAGATCGGAGCTTGATTTGCTGCCATGCTGTCTGACATCGCTTTGAATCGCGGGTCTTCACGAATAGTGGAAAAATCCGGAGAGGCGGCCACAAGATCAACCGCCTGGCCCATTTGGGCAAAGTATCGCAACTCCTCGAACGCCTTCTGATGGTCTCCAGCGCGCAACTCGGCCAGAGCAAGCTGCAGATGCGTCCTGGGTGCACCTTGTTCCAGCGCACTGAGCTTCTGGCTGTTCAATAAATACGATTGCCAATCTTTTTGGTCGCGCGCCTTGCGCAGCTCAGACGTGAGATTCCGGAACTGCTCCGCGGCGGAGGGCATTTGTTGCGTTCTTGAGACGGAGACAGTTGCGAAGACGGCAACCGCGAGGAATATCAGGCGACGTTGTCGAAGGTTTTGCATCAGAGGTTAGACGTCTGGTTGTTGAGAATTGTTAGGGACGAAGTCTCTGTAGCTGTCCCCGCCACCGCGCCGAGGGCGAGACACCCGCGGGACAGCCGGCAAGATGCCGGCGCTACTAATCTACAAACTTAACTTTTGGCTTGTGAGGAATAATGCCCGCTTTGTAGCCTTCATCCAGCAGACGAATAATCGCCCGGCGGCCATCTTCGCCGTAGTCCAGCGTGCGCTCGTTCACGTACATACCTACAAACTGGTCGGCCAGCTCGGGATCGAGATCGCGGGCAAACTGCATGGCATAGGCCAATGCCGCAGGACGATGGTTGAGTGCATAGCGGATGCTGTCTTGCAGCGCCTTGCTCACGCTGCGCATGAGCTCAGGGCCGAGGTCAAGGCGAATGACGTTGCCGCCCAAGGGAAGGGGAAGAGACGTGGTTTCACGCCACCATTGCCCCAGGTCCAGCAGTTTGTGCAGTCCGTTTTTAGCAAAAGTAAGCTGGCCTTCATGGATGATAAGGCCGGCTTCGTACTTCCCGGCCAGCACCTGCGGAATAATCTGGTCGAAGGGCACAACTTCGGTGCGAATCTGGGGAGCAAACAGCTTCAGCGCCAGATACGCGGTGGTCATGGTGCCAGGGACGGCGATGATCTTTTCTTTCATCGCTGCCAGAGAAATCGCGCGCGGCGAGACCAGCATCGGTCCGTAGCCTTCGCCTACGCTGCCGCCACTGGGCAGCAGGGCATACTTTTCCTGTAAATAAGGATAAGCATGAAAGGAGATCGCGGTTACATCATAAAACCCTTCCAGTGCCTTGCGGTTCAGGGTTTCGATGTCGCAAAGCGTATGCTCGAATTGCAGGCCGGGCACGCGGATCTTCTCTGTGGCCAGCGCGTAGAACATGAACGCATCGTCGGAATCAGGGCTGTGCGCCACAGTTACCGTACGCACTTTTTCGTTTGCAGGAGATGAGATTGAAGTAGACATTTTGTGATTCTGAAGTTGAACATGGAATTCCCGGCTGACGGCGAATCCCTCATCAATGTTAAATCAGTGTGTGACTCCCGCGCCTTCCGGGTTCTGCTTGGTTGCGTGACGTTCTGCGGCGTCTTTCATGGCGCGGCGAAATTGTGTTTCAGAGGCCCGCGCCAGCCGGCGTACGCGCAGATACATGGCAATTCCCACAAGCACCAGTGCACTCGTGGAAAACACCAGAATGACGTACAGGATAGTAATTGTCACGGCCTCTATAGCATAGCAGACAATAGCACCAAAATTGATGCTAGATTGATGCCATAGACCGGGCTAAGGTTTGTGCGAGGCCCCGTTGAGGGCCTGATCCAGAAGGCTGATTATGCGGGCCTCTTCCACCTCGCCGGGCTCGTTATAAACCACCTTCCCGGATGAGTCCACAATCATGACGTGGGGCACGAGGTTGCGGTAGTACTTATCTACGAGCTGCTTTTGCCCCGAGGAAAGTTTTTGATCGAGATCAATAATGACGAAATTCACCTTGTCTTTGTACTTGTCGTGGAGACTGACGGAGCGGCGAGCCTGCCGCTTGGAATTGAATCAACCCTCTTCAAACATGAAAACGTAGTTGACCTTGCCTTTCACCAGGCCAGAGCCATCTGTCCCGGTGATGAGCGGGCCATCCTGGCTGTCGGTGTTGTAGTCAAGGTGCGAATTCAGCTTCAACTCCTGGGCGGTCAGGGCTGTAGCCAGCAGGAGAACCATGACAATAAGGTTTTTCATGACCACTTTAGGATGTCCCAGCTTCGGAAAAGTTACAAGTCTTTTGTAATTTATCCACCGAGTACAAGATAACGAGTACAAGATGAAAAAAGCGCCAGGTTTGCAAGTAATATCTAATCGCAAATCTAAATTCCAACGGGATAAGGCTTAGGCTGGCGGGCTTCCACCCCTGACTTGCCTGAACGGAAGCGCTCAAATCGGCCTTGCAGCAAAGACATCAGGCCGGTGTACCAGAAGCCAAGGACAAAGATGACCAGGAAAGGGACGGTAAAGAAATTCTCATTTTGCATGGCGTAAATGATGGTCAGGGCGAAATAGCTGCCAATTACAAGTTCGATCCAGGGCACCCAGCCCAGCCGCCGCCGGTATTTTGCAGCGATGACCTTATCTTGTTTGCTCAGGACACGGTACTTCGGAGTGCGTTTGAACGGGCTCTGGACGCCGAACAGCGCCTCGATGACGGCGCGTGAATTGGTTACGGTCAATCCGATGCCGAGCGCCATGAGGAAGGGCAGATACAGAAAGGTGCGCGGCCAGCTTTTAGGGAAGAGCGCCTTCTGCGATACCAGATAGAACGACGAAACCGAAAATGTGGATGCCAGAAAGAGCGGCAGGTCAATCAGCAGCATCTGGAACCATCCCTGGTAAAAGCGGATGATCATCGCCGGCATAAGCAGTGTCGCCAGCACGATCATCAGCGGATAACTCAGGTTGGCCGTCAGGTGATACCAGGCCTCCACCTTAACGCGGAGCGGGGCCTTGCTGCGCATGATCTTGGGCAGCGTCTTTTTGGCTACCTGAATCAATCCCTTGGCCCAGCGCGCCTGCTGGGTTTTGAAGGCGGTCATTTCAATCGGCACTTCCGCGGGGCACTCCAGGTCTTCGAGATAACGGAACTTCCATCCGGCAAGCTGAGAGCGATAGGAGAGATCGGTGTCTTCGGTGAGCGTGTCGCTCTCCCAGCCACCAGCATCCTCGATAGCCTGACGGCGCCACATGCCGGCTGTCCCATTGAAGTTGAAAAAGACACCTGCGCGCGAACGGCCTCCGTGCTCAAGCACGAAATGTCCATCGAGCAGAATGGATTCAACCTCGGTGAGGAATGAATAGTGCCGGTTCAGGTGGGTCCAACGGGTTTGCACCATGCCAATCGCAGGGTTGGCGAAGTGGTGGACTACGCGCAGCAGCCAGTCTTCCGGAGGAATAAAGTCGGCATCAAAGATGGCGATGAGCTCGCCTTTGGCGCTCTTCAGGCCTTCACGCAAAGCTCCGGCCTTGAAGCCCTGACGGTTGCTGCGGTGCAGATAAACGATGTCATATCCCAGGGCGGCATAACGTTCCACGGCCGCGCACGCGATCGCTACGGTTTCATCGGTGGAGTCATCCAACACCTGAATGTCGAGTTTGTCTTTGGGGTAGTCGAGGCGGCAAATGGACTCTACCAGCCGCTCAACAACGTATTCTTCGTTATAGACGGGCAGTTGTACGGTAATCCGCGGCAGCTCCGTAAAATAAGCGTCTGGTTCGGTGACCTTGTTCTTGCGGTTCTTGTAATACATGTAAACCAGAACATAACGGTGAATACCGTAACCAGCCAGCACCACCAGCACGATGAAGTAAGGGATGAGCAGCGCCAGATCAAAGGCATTGGCGTGATAAAGGCCTTTGAACGTCTGGTCGAGATAATGCGAACGGATGTACTGTGTAAATCCGCGTGCGGCAAACAACGAGAAGCCAATTGTGCTGCTTAGGTGCAAGAACAATCCCCGCTAAAAACCCGTTTAGAATTCTACAAATGGTGGAACAGCTAGTTCAGGAAATACTGCCGGTACAGCGTATCGCGCTGCGCAGGCCGGAACCCGGCATCGCGGATCATGTGGCGCAATTCTTCTTCCGTGGTGCAATTGGTTACGCCAGCCGAACGCACAACGTTTTCTTCGATCATGACCGAGCCTACGTCATTGCCGCCGAAGCGCAGTCCGAGCTGGCAGACTTTGAGCCCCTGTGTGACCCAGCTCGATTGCACGTTTTCAAAATTGGAAAGAAAGATGCGGGAAATGGCCAGCGTCTTCAAATACTCCACGCTGGTGGTCTCGTCCCAGTGGCGTCCGCCCAGGGCCGTGTTCTTGGGCTGAAAGGTCCAGGGGATAAACGCGGTAAACCCGCCGGTCTCTTCCTGCAAATTATAGACGTGCTGAAAATGATTTACGCGGTGCTCCAGCTTTTCGCCCACGCCAAACATCATGGTGGCGGTGGTGCGCATGCCGAGCTGATGCGCGGTGCGGTGCACGTTGAGCCAATCTTGGGTAAGGCATTTGAGGCGTGCAATCTTGTGGCGCACTTCGTCATCCAAAATTTCTGCGCCGCCACCGGGGATGGAGTCGAGTCCGGCGTCACGCAGACGCGCTATGGTGTCGCGGATGCTCAGGCCGTTCAGCTCGGCAAAGTGAATGATCTCGGAGGCGGAAAAGCAGTGCAGATGCACCTTGGGGAAGCGCTGCTTGATGCCGCGCAGCATATCTTCATACCACTCCAGCTTCAAGTCAGGGTGAAGTCCGCCCTGCATGAGCACGCCTGTGCCGCCCAACTCCACGGTCTCGCGGATTTTTTCGTAGATGGTCTCGTAATCGAGCACATAACCCTTGGCCTTTCCTGGCCCCTTGACCGGGGCATAGAAAGCGCAGAAGGTGCAGTACTCGGTGCAGAAGTTGGTGTAATTGATGTTGCGATCAATGATGTAGGTGGCTACGCCTTCGGGATGGAGTTTGCGACGGATGGCGTCGGCCTCCATGCCGATGCCAATGAGGTCATCGGAGTGGAACAGCTCCATGGCTTGGGCGTGGGTCAATGACATAACCAACCATTTTAATGCACAGATGGCTGTTCAATTTTTAATTTTGTAATAAGAAATTTTCATACATCACATGCTTTTTGCTGTTTCAGCAGAAGAAACATTGCGGGAGGAGATGAAGTCTATCTTCCGAAAGTCCTCTATAGCAGCAATCTCTTTGGCCAAAGTGAAAAATAAATTCAACCCGGCCAACTGTTCCTCATCGAAGCCATAGCGCATGTTGTTGAGCAAATAGTCTTGCATGCTGGCTTTCGAGATTCCAAGCCGCGGAGTCCATTCTTCAGCAATTTCTTTCACATGTGCCAGCCCGCGTTCCCGTGAGTGTTGAAAAATCCCAACCAGGCTTTCTGCCAACGGATGGTTGATCAATGCGCCCTGCCGTACCGCCCAGAAAGCATAGACGAAGGGTTTGCCTGTGCGGCGAGTCCATTCTTCTCCCAAGTCAACCGTAACGGGATATTTTGATTGCTCCGCTGTGAGTGCAGGGTCGCCGATCAACAACGCGGCGTCGCAGCGTGCCAGCATTTTATTCAAGTCAGGATCAATCGGGATAAACTCCGGCCCTGCGTTTCCTGGCTGCCACCATTTTTGAAACATGATCTTGGTTAACACCACGGAAGTGCGCGAAGAGGTGTCCGCTGCCAGGGTTTTGATTTGCTCCAGTGGCTTTTTACTGACAACCAAGATGGAACGCACCGCACCATTCGACGCAATGGCGATATCAGGAATTACAACCAGATCTGGAATAGTCTGGTACGTAATGGCCGGAATGATGCCGATATCAGCACTTCCTTTACGAAGGGCATCGGCGCAAGCCGAAGGTACGGTATAAGAGATATCAAACTCAGCCGGCAAATCGCGCTGTGCAGACTCGGGATGCTCAAAATCCCACATCAAAGGCGCGGTATTCAGGAAAGAAATAGCTGAAATACGCAACTTTTTCATCTAACACGATTTAACCACAGAAAGGCAGTCCCAAGCTTTAAGCTGCGAGCTGTCGAAAGCTGTTAAGCCCTCTAATTAAGGCTCAGCGCCGAGAACTGAGTGCCCGGAGCTGACCACCGATTCACTTTGCCCGCAAGATTCGGATAGTCCGCCCTGCCCCTTCGCGAGTACTCTGTCACAGGCGCGGCGGAAGGCTGGCGAGTAAACTAACCAAAGGGTTGGCTGACCGGGCGACCAACAACGGGAGACGAACGAAATGAAAGAAACGGTGCAGCAATATATTCAGCGGGTCACCGGCTACGTCGAAGGGAAGAAGCCTTTGGTGGTACAAGGCGCCACGGCGAAGAAACTCGAACACCTGATCAAGGGCGTGCCTGCGGCCAAGCTGCGGAAGCGTCCTGCTCCCGACAAATGGTCAGTCAGCGAGATCCTGGCACATCTCGCCGATACGGAAATCATCGTCGCCTTTCGTATGAGAATGATTCTGGGCACGCCGGGAACTTCCATTGCAGCGGTCGACCAGGATTCCTGGGTAGCGAGCGGGCATTATGAAAAGCGCGATCCCCGCAAATCGGTCGAGCAGTTTCGCGTGGTCCGCGAAGCCAATCTCGCCTTGATCAAATCGCTGACACCCCAGCAGTGGAAGCACTATGGGATGCATTCCGAGCGCGGGCAGGAGACGATTGAGTACACTATCCGCATGTATGCCGGGCATGACATAAATCACCTACAGCAGATCGAGCGGATCTTGTCAGAGAAACGGAAGTAGACGGAATGTCTTCAGGCTTCGATTGAAGAGCCATTCGAATTTCTGGTCTTAAGCTTTTAGCTAGCTTCGTGATTCCAAACGACAAATTGAGTTGTCGCCCTGACAAAGCCATGCTCGCCTGGTTCTCTTTTTTTCCTTTTAACTTGACAGACAAATTTCTTCGCGTGTACGCTCCGCCCAGTTCCTGCATTTTCTATGGATACCCGTCAACACTCCGATGTAACCCAATCCGCACCCGCGGCTAGCGGCAATGCCCTGCATTGGCTGGCGCTCGCGCTCACTCCGGGATTGGGGCCAACCCGTACGCGCAAGCTGGCCCAGCACTTCGGCGGAATCGAAAATGTTTTTCGTGCATCTTTAACTGAGTTGGAAGCAGCAGGCCTTCCGGCGCACTCGGCGCAGTCCATTGCCACCGGCAAATCGCTGGAAATGGCGCAGGAAGAGCTGATCCGTGCGACCACTGCCGGAGCGCAGGTTGTTACTTTGGATGACGCCGCGTTCCCACCGTTGCTGCGGCAGATCTACGATCCCCCTGTAGCGCTTTACATCCGCGGAAATGTTGAGTTGCTCACTCGGCCCGGAATTGCGGTGGTCGGTACGCGCCATCCTACGCCTTACGGCATTGGCATGGCAGAGCGGCTTGCAGCCGACCTGGCCAGCCGGGGGTTGGTGATCACCAGCGGCATGGCGCGAGGTGTGGATTCATACGCCCATCGGGGAGCCTTAATGGCCAAAGGTAAAACGATTGCTATTTTCGGAACGGGAATTGACGTCATTTATCCGCGCGAGAACAAGAAAATCGCCGAAGAAATTTTGGCTACTGGCGGCGCTCTGGTGAGTGAATTTGCCGTCGGCTCCTTTGCCGCGCCGCAGAATTTTCCTATCCGCAATCGCATCATCAGCGGATTGGCGATAGGCGTGCTTGTAATCGAGGCCGGCGAATACAGCGGGACGCGCATCACCGCGCGCAACGCGCTGGAGCAAGGCCGCGAACTTTTTGCCGTTCCCGGCAACGTGACCAACAAGAATTCCTGGGGACCGAACACGCTCATCAAGCAGGGGGCGAAGTTGACCGCCACCTGGGAGGATGTTTGGGAGGAGCTTGCTCCTCCGGTCAAGGCGCAGCTTGCAGCCGAGTTTGGGGCTGCTGAAGAGCAGCCTGCGACCGGCTCGTTGTTTGGCGACAGTGCGTCGCTCTCACCGCGTGAGAAAAAAGTTTATGCCCTGCTTAAAGCCGATGAGGCCGTGCATATTGATGAGCTGATCGTAAAACTTGAAGGCGAAATGTCGTCCCCAGAGATTTTCGCGATCTTGTTTGAGTTGGAGCTTGCGGGGAAGATTAAGCAACTACCCGGGAAAAATTTTGTGAGGAGCTTCTAGCTACTAGCTCCTAGCTGTTTTTGTGCACTGGAGCTGCTAACTTTATTGCTCGATAGGGGGATTTCTCTGAAAGATTTTAAGGAGCTCAATGTCTGGAAGAAGAGCCGCGTGCTTACTGCTTCAATTTACGAATGCACTGGTAAATTCCCAGCACGTGAGATTTATGGGCTAACCAGTCAAATGCGGCGTTGCGCTATTTCTATAGCAGCAAATATTGCTGAGGGGTGCGGTCGCAAATCCGACCCGGAGCTTGCACGATTTTTAAAGATCGCACGTGGTTCGGCGTTTGAACTCGAATGTCATGTTTTAGTAAGTGGCGATCTGAAGTTTTTACAAGAAAGCGAGGTCGCAGATTTATTAAAGCAAATTCACGAAGTGCAACGAATGTTAAGTTCGTTCATCCAAACATTGTCAAAAGACAGTTTCGAATCGGAAGTACCAGCTAAGAAAGCGAGAGCAAAGACGGCTGGCGGCGGTGCTTGAGAACGCTGATATTACAGAGCCAAATGGAGTTGCAAGGAGAAGAACATGATCGCTACTACGAACAAAAACAGCTAGAAGCTAGAAGCTAGGAGCTAAATCGTGATAGTTTGGAACTGACCAAAGAGCAACAAGGGAGTGAAATTGGCAAAATCATTAGTTATTGTCGAGTCGCCGGCCAAGGCGAAGACGATCAATAAATATCTGGGCAAGGAGTACGAAGTCGAAGCTTCGCTGGGGCACGTGAAAGACCTGCCCAAAAAGACACTCGGGGTTGACCTGGAAAACGACTTCGAGACCGAATACATCGTTATTCCCGGAAAAGAAAAGGTCCTGGCCAGGCTGAAGAAGATGGCCAAGTCGGCGTCCGCGATTTATCTTGCGCCTGACCCCGACCGCGAAGGCGAAGCTATTGCTGCACATCTGGCCGAGGAGTTGGGTGGCGACAGCGTAGATGGGAAATCCAAGAAGAAAAAAGGCGGTCCTATCATCCGCCGTGTGACCTTCAACGAAATCACCAAGCGCGCCGTGCAGGATGCATTTCTACACGCGCGTGACATTGACCGCAACCTGGTAGACGCACAGCAAACCCGCCGTGTTCTTGATCGGATCGTCGGCTATCAAGTCTCACCGCTGTTATGGGATAAAGTCCGCCGCGGCATCTCTGCCGGACGTGTGCAGACCGTAGCATTGCGTCTCATCGTAGACCGTGAGCGCGAGATCAAGGCCTTCCAAAAACAGGAATACTGGACCATGGATGCGAACCTGGCCGCCGACAAGCCACCCGCGTTCGATGCGCGTTACGTGGGCCTGACCGGCGACAAGTTTGAAATTGGGAACCAGGAAACGGCAGACGCCATACGCGCCAAACTGGAAAAAGCGCAATGGTCGGTTCGCAGCGTTGAAAAGAAAGAACGCCGGCGCAGTCCAGCGCCTCCGTTCACTACCAGTAAGTTCCAGCAAGATGCCTCGCGCAAGCTGCGCTTCAGCGTGAAGCGCGCCATGGGATTGGCGCAACGGCTCTACGAAGGCGTGGAGCTGGGAGAAGAAGGCCAGGTTGGTCTGATCACCTACATGCGTACCGATTCGGTACGCGTCGCGAACGAAGCCCTGACCGAAGTGCGGCAGATGATCGGTTCGGAATTTGGCGCGCAATACATGCCGGAATCGCCGAATTTCTACAAATCCAAAAAAGATACGCAGGATGCGCACGAAGCCATTCGTCCAAGCTCGGCCGCCCGCAATCCCGACTCCATCAAGCAATATTTGCAGGACGATGAATACAAAGTTTACAAGCTTATCTGGCAGCGCTTTGTGGCTTCGCAGATGACGCCGGCGGTCTTCGACCAGACCACGGTTGATATTGATGCCAAGACCAGCGCCGAAACCTATGCCTATCGCGTAACTGGTTCAATTCCGAAATTCGATGGCTTCCTGAAAGTTTACGAAGAGGCCAAAGATGGCCGCGACGAAGAAGATGAATCACTCAAGAACAAGTTACCTGCGCTCGAAGCCGGACAATCGCTTACGCTCAATGAACTCAAGCCGGAGCAGCATTTTACCGAGCCTCCGCCGCGATACAACGAAGCTTCACTGGTCAAAGAGCTGGAAGAGCGCGGCATCGGGCGGCCTTCAACCTACGCGGCGATTATCAGCACCATACAGGAACGGCAGTATGTGCAGAAGATCGGCGGCAAATTTGTTCCCGCCGAAATAGGATTGGTCGTGACCGATCTGCTGGTCGCGAACTTTCCCGATATTTTCGACTTCACCTACACCGCCCGTCTGGAAGAAGAGCTGGATGAAATCGAAGAGGGCAAAGAGACATGGATACACGCGCTCAAAGGTTTCTACAAGAAGTTCTCCAAAGACCTCGCCTATGCCGAGAAGCACATGGAGAACGTCAAACGGATGGAGAAGCCGACCGACGAGAAGTGCGAACGCTGCGGACTGCCACTGGTCATTAAGTGGGGCAAGCACGGATCGTTTTTTGCCTGCAGCGGCTATAAAAAGGATGATCCCAATAGCTGCACCTTTACCAAGGAAAATCCCATTGACCTGCCTGACCTTGATTCCGCCGATCTGCAGGAGACCTCACAGGAAGAGTATTGCGAGAACTGCGGACGCGTCATGGTCCTCAAGCGCGGACGCTTTGGCCAGTTCATGGCGTGCACGGGGTATCCGGATTGCAAGACCACGCGCCGGTTAGATCAGGGCAAAAAGGTCCCCGATATTCCCCTGGATGAGAAATGCCCGCAATGCGGACGCAATATGGTTCTGCGTCACGGCCGCTTTGGCGAGTTCACCTCGTGCAGCGGATATCCCGATTGCAAGTACATTAAACAGAACCTGATTGGGATGAAGTGCCCGGATTGCAAAGAAGGCGACGTGGTGGAAAAGAAAGCCCGGCGAGGAAACATTTTCTACGGTTGCTCTACGTATCCTAAGTGCGAGTTTACTTCCAATTACAGGCCCTTGGATGAGAAGTGCCCGGAGTGCGGACATCCGTTTCTGGTAGAAAAGAACTTGAAGTCAGGGGCCGTGATCGCCTGCCCCAACCGTGCCACTGGCGATGACGAGGATGCTCCAAAAAAACGCCGCAAGAAAAAAGGCGATAACAAGCCGGAAAAGCCGGCGGTAAAGTGTACATATTCGCGTCCGGTTCCCATACCGGAAGCGGTAGCCGCAGCAGCGCCTTCCGTCGAAGCCTGAAGAGCTGAAATTTAAGGAGAAAACTGTGGCAAAGAAATCGTCTGCAAAGAAGTCCACTTCCAAGGCGACCGCTGCTGATGCGCAAATCCTGATGCAGCTTTATGATCTTCGCCGCGAAGCCAAGATGCGCGAAGCACGCGACTATCTCACCGTGCAGTTTTTCCCCGAATCAGCGGAAGACTTTATCAAACTTGCGACTACCTTTGGCTCAAGAGAGAATGGGTATTTCCGGCAGGTATTCAGCTATTGGAACATGGCGGCATCCTTGGTGGTGCAGGGGATCGTCGACAAGGAGTTATTCAACATCTGGTCTACCGAGATGTATTTCGTATGGGCGAAGATACAGCCCCATATCCAGGAAGTGCGGGCTGCCATGGGCATCCCGGATTTCCTGCAAAACATAGAGACCCTTGTTGAAGGAGATGCTGCAGGCCGCGAGCGCCGCGAAATGCTACAGCGGCGGCAGAAGAAAATTCGTGAAGTGCGCGCTGCGGCTGCGGCCGGTGGCAGGTAACCTAAACTTGGCCGGGCGTGACGGCCTCTCCCTGGATCAGGACATAACTCCCGTGATCATGGCTGCACGGTAATGGGCACTGAAAATTGCGTATTTTCCCACATCATCTTCAGTGTACCCCCGCTCGGTGGAGTCTTTTCAACGGCCATGGTGAACTGGTCGACCGGTGCCTCCACAGCGTCTTTCTTCAAATCAATCCGGGCCAAGTCCTGCTTTTCGTCATACTGAAGCCCCCATTGTCCGATCTGCTTGTTGACGATCAGTTTGGCCGAACCATCTTCTGCCGGCAGGGTAAACAAAGTGTATGCCCCGGCTGGAATGGCCGTCTTTCCCAGGACAATCGCTTTCTGCGTGATCAGCAGCGTGGCTTCATCGGCGCCGGTGCGCCAGACTTTGCCGTAAGGCACCAGCTTTCCCCAGATTTTTCGGTTCTCTCCTGTCTTGGGGTCCTTCGTATAAGGACGCCCATAAACGATCGTGACCCGATTTCCATCAATGACGGTGCTCACGGTTTCGTGTGGGCTAAGGCGTTTTTGCTGGGCTATGGCCGGCAAAGCGCAAACCATGGCGGCGGTTGCGATAATCAGTTGGAAGGAACGCTTTCTCATGATATCTCCGTAGGTTTGAAGTTTCATCGGCAGCAGCGCAGGTGATTGCTGCTACGAGATATATTCCCGAATATATTCATCTTTCGAACGGGCCAATTCGGGAGCAGTGCCGTCGAAAAATACCTTACCATCGCGCAGAATAAGAAACGTAGTGTGCATATCACGCTGCGAGCCTTCTTCAACCGGTCGCATCTGGTTCGTCTCCGTATCAAAATAAGAGCTGGCCATGATAAAGGCGTCCTGCAAGCGATGGGTCACCATCAGTGCGCTGGTTTTATAAATGTCGCGTTGTTTTACAATCAGCTCGATAATGCGCGTTGAAGTAATAGGATCGAGTCCGCCCGTGGGCGAGTCGTACAGCAGCACTTCTGGCTGGGTGATAATGGCACGGGCGATGCCTACCCGGCGCCGCATACCGCCAGAGAGTTCGGTAGGATACAGGTCCAGGGTATGCTCCAGCTCCACGAACCGGAGAGAATCAATCACGCGCTGCTTGATCTCGTCCTGTGGGATATAGCCTTCTTCCACGAGACGATAGGCCACGTTTTCCTCTACCGTCAAAGAATCGAAGAGAGCGCTTTCCTGAAACACAATTCCTACTTTGCGCCGCACATCGAACAGGTCTTCTTCTTTCATGCCGGAAATTTCATACCCCAACACAAAAATCTTTCCCCGGTCGGGTTTAATCAGTCCCAGCGCCATTTTTAGGATGGTGGATTTTCCCGATCCGGCAACGCCCAGCAGCATCTTGGTTTCACCTCGTGCCAGCTCGAAAGAAACGCCTGACAGCACTTGTTTTCCTTCAAACTCTATGGCGACGTCCTCAAACACAATGGCCTTGTGGCGGAAATCTTCGAGGGCAGCGTCGGAGCGCGCGATGGCGACAGAATCGTTCACGTGGAAACCATCAGGAACCGGGTGACAAGCAGGTTGACCAGCAGGATGAGCACAGACGAGGTCACCATGGCCTGCGTCGTTGCCCGGCCCACGCCCTGGGTGCCGCCCTTGGTGGTGAGTCCGTAGTAGCAGCCCACAGTCGCAATCACAAAGCCAAACAGGATGGGTTTAATCAACCCCATCTCAATATCGTCAGAAACCAGTTTCTGGTAGCTGGAGGCCCAATATTGATTAGCATCGAGGCCCAGCATGAAGTAGGCCATAACGAATCCGCCGATCACTCCCAGCAGATCGCTGATAATGGTGAGGAAGAAGAGCATGACCACGCTGGCAATCACGCGCGGGGTCACCAGCTTTTTCGTGGGATCGGTTCCCAGGGCGCGCATGGCGTCAATCTGCTCGGTCACCTTCATAGACCCCAATTCGCTGGCCATACCCGAGGCGTTGCGCCCGGCCATCATGAGTCCGGTCAATACCGGCCCCATTTCGCGCACCATGGAGTAAGAGACCAATTGCCCGATCAGGGTAATTGACCCGAACTGCTGCAAGGTGCTTGAGGTCTCAAGGGCTATAGCGGCCCCGGTGAAGAAGCCGGTGAGCACTACGATGGGCAGGGAGCCCACGCCGATGATATCGCACTGTTGCATCGTATCTGCCCAATAGTGCGGCTTGCGAAAGACATTGGCGATAGAGCGCGCGGCCAGCAGGGAATAATCCTGCACTGCCAGCACCATATCCTTGAGGTAGTCGGTTGGAGAGTATAATTCCATCGAAGCTGGGAATATAACAGAGTGCTCGGTGCTCCGCAAAATCGCCCGGGAGCGGAAACAAGAACAGAGAGACTATTCTTTGGTGTTTTTCCGCCGGATTTCGATAGTTAGCCGCTTGATCTTCTGATTGAGCGTGGAGAGCGGAATGCGGAACCGGTTTGCCGTTTCAGTCTGGTTCCAGTCGCATTTTTCCAGCATATCGACGATAACGCGCCGCTCACAGTCTTCCATAATGTCGAACAGGGAAGCATCAGGGCGGTGTTCGAGAAGATGCGACGTCCTGCCTCGTCCTACAACTTCATCGGGAAGCATATCCATGCCGATGTGCGTACTGGAAGAGAGCACTACGGCGCGCTCCATTACATTTTCAAGCTCGCGCACGTTGCCGGGCCAGGCGTGGTCCATGAGAGGACGCAGGGCTTCAGGCGTAATTTGTTTGGCCGCGCGGCTGTTTTCCTCTGCGAATTTGCGGATAAAGTGCTCCGTCAGCAGTGGAATATCTTCTTTGCGTTCGCGCAGAGGCGGCAGGTCAACCGTAATGACATTCAAGCGGTAAAACAAGTCTTCCCGGAACTTGCCGTCCTTGACTGCCTGCTTCAAATCAACGTTGGTGGCGGCGATGATGCGCACATCCACCTGGATCTCCTGCACGCCGCCCAGGTGCATGAACTTGCGGTCTTGCAAAACGCGCAGGATTTTCGCCTGGGTCTCCAGGTTCATGGTTCCAATTTCGTCGAGAAAGAGAGTGCCTCGGTCGGCAACTTCAAACAAGCCCTTTTTTGAGGCTATGGCGCTGGTGAAGGCCCCTTTCACGTGTCCGAAGAGGGTTGATTCCAACAGATCGGCCGGCATGGAACCCGTATTGACCGGCACGAAGGCGCGGTCTTTGCGGGGTGAGTTCATGTGGATTGCCTTGGCAATCAGCTCTTTCCCCGTGCCGCTTTCGCCCTGGATGAGGATGGTAGAGCGGCTGGGCGCTACCTGGGCCACAAGATCAAAGATGCGCAACATGCGCTCGCTCTTGCCCACGATGCTTTCAAAGTTGTAGCGCTGCTTCAGGGCGCGCTTAAGCTGAATGTTCTCTTCTTCCGCGTGGCGGCGGGCCACAACGGCGCGTACATCGGCCAGCAATTTTTCATTGTCCCAGGGCTTCTGGATAAAGTTGACGGCCCCGCCCTGCATGGCCTTCACGGCATTTTCCACGGTGCCGTAGGCGGTGATCATGATGACGGAAAGCTGCGGATCGCGCTCGCGGATTTCATGCAGCAAATCAATGCCATTGATGTCGGGCAGGGCAAAATCCAGCAACACGAGGTCAAAGGGGCGCTCAGCAATGCGCGCCAGTCCTTCCTGGCCGTTCTCCGCGCTGCGCACCGTGTAGCCCTCGAGATCAAGCAGGGTCTCAAGCGACTCGCGAATCGCGGCCTCGTCGTCAATGATTAGAATAGCTCCCGGCGTTGTGCTTTCTGGAGAGGATGTCCGCCGCGGTAGCACAGCAGCTTCAGACATTTACAGCCTTTCTCGTCCTGACCATGGGGAATTCCAGGTAAAACGTGGTGCCCTCACCGGGCTTGCTTTCCACACGAATTTTCCCTGCATGCTCCTGGATGATGCCGTAGGTCACCGAGAGTCCCAATCCTGTGCCCCGGCGCTGCTGCCCGTCTTTGGCCCCAGACTTGGTAGTAAAGAAGGGATCATAAATGCGATCTATATGCTCCTGCGCAATTCCTGTACCCGTATCGGAGACGGTCACATGCACCGCGTCTCCGTTCGACGTCGAAATGCGCAAAGCCCCGCCCTGAGGCATGGCGTCTTTGGCATTCAGGAAAAGATTAAGAAAAACCTGCTGCAATTTGCCGGCATTGCCGAAAATGACCGGCATATGCGGCAGCTTTTCCTGTTCAATCTTGATTTTGCCGGTCTTAAGCTGGTGCTCGAGCAGCGCCAGGGTGTCGTTGATGACCTGGTTGATGTCAATTTCGGCGAACTCGGTGCCGCTGGTACGAGAGAAGTTCAGCAGGTTGTTGACGATCTCCGAAGCCCGGAAGGTCTGCCGCGTGATCTTCTCCAGCAGGGAATTCTTTTTCTCGTCGTTCTGGAGCTGCTTGGAGAGCATCTGTGCATAGGATGAGATGACTGCCAGCGGAGTATTGACCTCGTGGGCCACGCCCGCCGCCAGCAACCCGATGGAAGACATCTTCTCTGCCTGTGAAAGTTGGGTTTCGAGCTGGATTCGTTCCGTAATGTCATCCACGATGATGAGCCGGCCAATCACGTTGAACCTCTTGGTCACGAGCGGCGCAATTGCGACATTGGCAATACGGGTATCACCTGCAGGGGTAGTGATGCGGAACTTGTACAAGTTATGAATTCCCGCATTCTGGCGGACTCGATAGTACTCTTCCATGAACGCAGCCGGCGCGACCTCGCTGAGCGGCTTGCCAAGCACATCCGCCCTCGGCATGGCATACATCACTTCCATCTGCGAGTTCCAGGATTCGATGCGGTCGGCCAAATCCACAGCCAGCACGCCTACGCTGATGGATTCTACGATGTTCTCGTTGAAATCCTTCAAGCGCTCATACGCTTGCGCCTTCTGCTCGAGCGAGGCATACAACTGCGCGTTCTGAATGGCGATGCCTACGTAACCGGCCAGCGTCTCCAGCAGTTGCACGTCTTCATTCGAGAGGAAATCGCCCTTCATGATCTTGCCCAGTCCCAGTACGGCGATCACGCGGTTTTGTACGGTGCAGGGGATGTAATAATTCAAATCCAGTTGCGCGATGGTCTGCTGCGCGCTGGGCGTCTCGCGTACCGCCTGCCGGGTGCTATCGAAGAAAAGATGGCCTTGCCGGAACTCAGGACGGTCTTTGCTCAGGAAGCTCAGGTCCAAGTCCTGGGCCGAGTTGATGCCGAACGACTTGGCCAGGATGAAGCTGGAGGGCGCGTCGTTCGAGGCCAGGAAAATTGCCAGCCGGTCTACCATCAGTGTGCTGGAAAGCCGGTCCACCACGGCGCTCAGCATCTTGTCTAAGTCGGTTTCCGAGTTCAGGTCGCGGCCGAATTCAACCAGGGTGTCGCGGTAGTCGTAGCGATTGCGGTAGAAGAGCCGGTCAATTCTCTTCTGGATCCAATTCTTGAGTGGATTAAAAAGCAAAGCCGTCAGGAAGATGACGATAATCAGGCCGGCGGTTCCGGTCCTTTCGATGCGCGTACCGCGTGAGAACGCGGCCGCCAGTGCTATCACCCCGACGTAGCCGGTAAAAATCGCGGCCGTAGCCAGGGCGTAGACCATGCCGCGTTTAAAGATGACGTCTACATCCATCAGCCGGTAGCGCACGATGGCGTAGCCGAACGTCAGAGGCAAAAATACCAGTGCCAGGCCGCAGAGTTTGGTGGCCGTGCCGGGCGTTGCTCCGCGCAGGAACTGGAATACATAAAACAAAAATGGAACCACCGCCAGAATGGTGCCTCGGGTTACCCACTTCATCTGCTGGCGTACGATGGGGATTCCGGTGCGGCGATAGCTGTCCCACAAAACTGCCGCTGCGGCGATAAAGTAGGCAGCCAGGTAGGACATATGCAGCCGGTCAAGGTTCCAGCGCAACACCTCGCTGGCGGCAAGGCGCTGCCAGGCGAAGATCTGTAGCCCCAGAAGCAGGGCAGCGGGCACATACACGGCCACCAGCAACCAGGGGCGCTGGCGAATGAATTCCCGATGTTTGGGAAAGGTCAGCGCAAAATGCACGAAAAGCGCCGGCTGCAACAGCCAAGCGACGATGTTCGACCAGTAAATGATCTCGTCAAAAGTATTAAATTTGCCGGTGTACTTGAAGGAGTAAAAAACAAACGAAACCAGGCAAAAAATATAGAAATGCATGGATTTCGGCGCAGTCCACCGTCGCAAAAGCACGTACAACCCGATCAGCAGGTAAATCAGCCCAATCAGCCGCAATCCGTCGTTCAGAGATTTATCGGCCGGAATAGGAATCAGCGGCACATCCAGTTGTACTCCATCGCGCACCACGGTATAAACCGGCTTGGAGTAAGCCCCGCCCTGCCGGTAAAGCTGGTGCATGCGGTCTGCGCTATTGCGAATGTGTGAATTTGAAATGGCGACGAGCCGATCCCCAGTCTTGATTCCAGCCAGATCCCCGGGGCCGCCCTCATCCACGCGTTGGGCAACTAAGACGTTATCCGTTGTGCTGTCCGGATGTTGCTCCACCCACCAGATACCATCATCCGGGACAGAAACCTCTTTTTCCTTTTTTAAGTTAATGACGGCAAAAGCAATCGCGCTCAGTGTGGTTAACCCGAGCAGGAAGGCGGCTACACGAAATTGATATTCCCGTTTCATGGGTGTTTTTGAGCTGCGCCTTAAATTTAGACGCAATTCGCCATCAACGGACGAGGGACTACCCTCATCTTGCACGTCACATACCACCTTAGATGCCGTATTTATGCCCATAAGTCAATGGTACGAAAGTACTTAACATTAAGTATAGGAGATTTCATATTTATCAGTTATGAAATTTTGTAGCCACGCTGCTAAATAATGTAACTGAATTTAAGTTCATGGAGATCAGTATTATCTGCAACTAGTCGGAGTCCCGCTCGCTGTCCTGTGGCACACACCCTTCGAGAATTACAGCTTTGCTTGCTTTGAAAATTACAGCTTGCTTGAAGGTTGCAGGAAAGGAAGAGCAAGTGCGAATTCTCTTTCTAAAAAGACTCATCACCGGATTTTCAGGTCGCAGCACGCAGTATGTGGCCGCCCTTGTCGGGAAGATTACTCACCCGGTTCGGAAAGTAGCGGACGGCTATCTGCCGGGGCGCCAGATCTTCGATCTCAGAAAACCCGAGAGCCAGCAGTTTGGCGCGAAGCTCGTCAGCTTCGAAGTAGCTCACCCAGGCTTCTCCCGCCGCTTCTACGCGTGCCGCACCCTGGTCGTGGAAAGCGCGTGCCTCCGGGGAAAGCTTATCGGGAGGATCGCTGTAATCAAACACCACGTGTGCTCCATTCGGGAGACTCGCGATAAAGCCGAGGGTCGTCCAAACGGCCTGCTTGGACAGGTAAGGCACGACCCCAAGCCACGTGAAGAAGGTCTGTTGCGCGGGATCAAAACCGGCGGCTGCCAGGCCCTCGGCTAAAGTCTGGCGTTCAAAATCAACAGGAGCAAAGGTCAGCGAACCCGGTATGGGGATCGCGGCAGCTTCGAGGCGTTGGCGTTTCCAGGCCTGGGTTGCCGGGTGGTCAACTTCGAAGATGCGCAGCCAGTCGCGCAACGGGCTGCGATAAGCATAGGTGTCCAGGCCCGCACCGAGTACGACCGCCTGCCGCACGCCCCGCTCCACCGCGGCAGCTAGAGCATCCTCGGCAAAGCGTGTCCTGACGGCGATGAAGATTCGCATCTTTCGTCCGGCGGGTTGCTCCTCAGCTTTACGAGCGATGGTCTCGGCGTCTTCACCCAGGATGCGCAGGGCAAGCGGATCGGCGAAGATGCGGCCTTGTTCCAGAACCTGGTGAGCGGCGCGGTGAGCGGCTGCAGCCCAGGCCGTCCGGCTCGGCTTTCCCAATTGCATCACCCAAGCTTAACAAAACGGGATGTGCTGAAAAGCATCGAGCGCGGCACCAAAAAAACAGGGGAGCCACGGAATTCTTTTGCGGCTCCCCTGATCAGAAGCGACAGAGGCGATGTCAATTAGTTGGACGCGGGCTTGTCCTAATCGGTTGTTTTGTTTACAAAAAAGTTTTCCAGAATTTTTTTGAACATCGCCAAAGCGCCCTCGCCGTCTTGACAACCCAGGCCGTAAATGGCTAGATTGGCGCGCACACCATTATTGGATTTTCGGGGCGGTTCCGCCTCAGAGGGGAAGGAGCATCTCTCCCAGTTCAGGCCTTTCTATCCAATACTCTTGCGCTAATCTCAAAACAATGTGGAGGATTTTCATGATGCATCCATGGGCCATTCGCAAAGGGTTCGTGTTTCTTATGGGTCTGTTTCTGCTTGCGGTTTCGCATAGTGCGAAAGCCGACGACGATCGCATACGGGTGACGCAGGTGCAGACCGATTACGTAGCCAAGACGTTGACGATCGCGGTTGCTGATCTCGACAAAGCAAAACATCTGGCGGCGCCGAAGGTTCGGCTGGCGGGATCACCGCTGGTGGTTGTGAACTCGGTGGTCAACAACATCGCGCACACCGGCGTGATCACGGCCAATCTACCGTCGCCGGTTCCCACCG
>DATHMF010000118.1 GCA_035487355.1 Terriglobales bacterium
CGCCGCTGATGCGCGCTCCGCTGCTGTCGCGAATCGTGCCGGCAAGGGCGCCGTCGGGGTTCTGGGCAACCGCATAAGGTGCGATCAAAAACAGAAAAAGCAACGCAGCCATGAAACGCAGAGAAATGGAACGCACGGAAGTGAAACCAGAAACGTGCTTTGACAAAACCATCACGAACTCTCCAGGTTCTAGGGAAATATTTCTGCAGAAAATGTGGCAAGTGTTTACAGCTTAGAAACCTAATGTAGCTGAGCCCGTGCAACTACTACCAACGCTCGTAGTTGGCCCGGCAGTTGAGCGGACTTGGAGATCCGCTTACCTTGAGCAGATCTGGTCGGAACTTTGAGTCATAATCTTAGTGATGCCCTTCACTCTTTCTCACGCCGCCGCGGCTCTACCCTTGCGGCGTTTAAAACTGGTTACATCGGCGCTGGTTATCGGTACTCTTGCGCCTGATTTTGAGTATTTCCTCCGCCTCGCTCCGGATGATGGATATGGCCATACTTTGCAGGGGGCGTTCCTGTTGACCCTGCCTCTCGCACTTGTGACACTCTGGCTCTTCCATGCTTTCGTCAAGTTGCCTCTGGTGGGGCTCTTTCCCGATAGCATCGAGCGGAGATTAGTTGGTTATCTCGAGGAATTCCGTTTCGCAGGAGCAGCAAGGTTCGCACTGATTGTCGTCTCCATTTCGGTGGGAATTGCCACACATCTGGTGTGGGACTCCTTTACCCATTCGGGCACATGGCTGTACCGTAACGGGCCGTTTCTTGGCCAACCCATGAAGATTTTGTTCTTTGGACCAATTCCGGCTTACAGGGTTTTTCAACACACAAGTACTATTGTGGGAATTGCTGCCCTCTCGATCTGGCTGCTGTTGTGGTATCGAAATACCAAACCTTCCGCACAACCTCTAAGCCAAAGTCTGCCAACACGCCGAAAGGTTGTCATTCTTGTCACGGTAGCAGCAATCGCTCTGGTGGGAGCCGCCATTCGATCAATTATCGCGGTCGGAATCCCGGCCAACTATCTGGTTGAGAGGCGGTTTGTAGGTCTATGGGTCGTAACCTTGATCTCTCTGTTATGGTGGCAACTTGTGTTCTACGGAGTCTTGCGGACCAGGCTTCAAAGGACTGACCACTTAGCGTGAATCGAAAATGCAGCAAGTTTGATCGGGTTGCTCTGAACTTGAAACTCGAAACTGAAAACTGCTGCTAGCAGTGTAGAATGGTCGGGTCATGAGCTTTCCTCGATTTACCCTGCGCGGCTTCCGGCGTCCTCGCGAAGTAGCACGCCTGTCGCTGGGTGAGCTGGAGCGGCGCGCCATGGAGGTGGTCTGGCAGAAGCAGGAGCTCTCCGTGCGCGACCTGTTTCACGAGTTGAAGCAGAAGTGGGCTTACACCACGCTCATGACCACGCTCGACCGGCTGCACAAAAAGGGCATACTGAACCGCCGCAAAGAGCGCCGGGCGTTTTTCTATTCGCCGCGCATCTCGCGCGAACAGCTTGAGCAGGGAATTGCCACCGACCTGATTGATTCGCTACTGGCGCACAGCTCCAATGGGACTGGCCCGCTGCTCTCCTGTTTCGTGGAAGTCGTGAGCGAGAAAGACCGCAAGCTGCTCGATGAATTGGAGCGCCTGGTGCGTGAGAAGCGCCGCAAGCTGCAGGAGCGAAACCACTCTCAGGAGGAAGAATAGCCATGTACTTCGCCCTGGGAGCATCTCTCGCGCTGGCCGGCTTCCTTCTGTTGAACGCCTGCTTTTCTCTCTGCGTAAACTTTGTTTTCCGCCTGGTGCAAAAAACTGCCGCAGAGCGTCCGCGCGCGACGTTTTTCTTTTTGCTGCGGATACTCCCCGCCTGCGCCTCGGCGCTCTGCATTTTGTCGCTTGTGATTCCCTCGTACTTTATTTTGGAGCCGCGCGGCACATCCGAGCGCATTGGATGGGCCTTGAGCTTGCTCGCGGCGCTCGCTACCTTGCTGCTGGCGCATGCACTGCTTCAGGGTGCGGCTTCGTGGAACAGAAGCCGGCTTATCTTGCGCGATTGGCTACAGCGGAGCCAGCCCGTCTCTTTGCCCGGGGTCAACATCCCCGCATATAAGTTGCCCGCTGATAATTTGAAGGAGCCATTTCCCGTTGTTGCCGTCATTGGCGCTCTGCGCCCGCGCCTGTTTATCTCTGAGCATGTGTTCGATGCATTGAATGGAGAAGAGTTCGCGGCCACGCTACAGCACGAAATTGGACACATTATAGCGCGCGACAACTTGAAGCGCTGGCTGGCGCGGATGTGTCCGGCGGTTCTGCCCTTTCTGCCTCGGGCCGGAAGATTGGATCGCGTGTGGCATGCAGCTTCAGAGGAATGCGCCGACATCTATGCCGTGCAAAAGGGAAACGCCGCGCCTTTGAGCCTGGCCTCGGCCTTGATCAAAGTTTCGCGCATGATGCCGCCTTGCAATGAGCAGGCTATTCCCACGGGGGCTTACTTCCTGGGCCGGGAAGATCTGCCTGATGTTGCCCGCCGCGTCCACGTGTTGCTCGACGCCGCCGATTCTTCCGGAGCAGTTGCGGTATCCCAAAGTGCAACTCGCCGGAAGCAGTTTCTACTTTTCGGACTGCTCGCTTCCTCAACCCTTCTTTTGGTGCTCTCTTACCCAACTTTGCTGCTGGGCGTGCATGAAGTGCTGGAACAATTCCTCCATCTGGTCAGCTAGAGCTGTTTCACAACCAATTCGGAGAGTCCCGCAAGGGACGAAGTATAGTAGCCCAGCGCTTCAGCGCTGGGGAGCGGTGGAAATTTGAGCCCAGTCCCGTAGGGACAGTGCCACAAGCACCATCGAATTCATTCGTTATTGTGTTAGCTTCAAAGCACGATGCAACTCCGCTTCGCCGCAATTGCCGACATTCACGGAAACATCTGGGCGCTTGAGGCCGTGCTTGCCGACATCCGCAGCCGCAGCGTTGATTTGATTGTCAATTTAGGAGACCACCTCTACGGCCCGCTCGACCCGATCAGGACCGCGGACCGCCTGATTGTGCTCGATTTGCCTTCCATCAGTGGAAATCAAGACCGCGAACTCATCGCCTCCACTCCCGCTCAAGGTACGCTGCAGGAAAATCGTGGTGCATTGCGCGAAGAACATCGTACCTGGCTTGGCAAATTGCCCTCCACGTTGTTGTGGCCGGAACAGGATGTGCTGTTATGCCATGGCACGCCTTTTGCCGATGACGTTTACCTACTGGAACAGGTTCATGCCGAGGGCGTTTCCCTGGCAACTCCCGAAAAAATCCTCTCGCTGCTGGGCGGAGTTTCACACTCTCTTATTCTCTGCGGCCACAGTCATGTCCCGCGAACTGTCACATTGCCGCAAGGCTCGACGATTGTAAATCCCGGAAGCGTCGGGCTGCAGGCCTATACCGACGACCTTCCTCTACCCCATGCCATGCAAACCGGCAGCCCGCATGCGCGCTACGCAATTCTGACCCGGCACAAGCATGGCTGGCAGGTTGAGCACATTTCCGTGGTTTACGACTGGAACCATGCCGCCGAAGTTGCTGCCCGCAATGGGCGTGCGGACTGGGGCCACTGCCTCAAAACTGGCCGCGCATAGCGACTTTTCCTGAAATGATATCAAAGCGGTATCAAATTGCTCCACTTTGAGGAATTCTCGCTTATCATTTCGCTTGAGGTATGCCTGCAGTTCGAGGCGCAGCAACACTGTTTAGCTGCGAGCACCTGGGACTAAGGGTAGAGCATTCAAGAATGCGGGCTTGTGCCCTGAGATCTTTGAAAATTTCGTTGTGTTGACCTTTTATTAGTTAAGCGCCGTCCTGCGTGAACCGAAGGCTGGGCCGCTGGAATCAATTAAAAGATCTGCAAATAGACTACTGTGCAAGTGGGTATATATCTCACCACATGTCATTTAATTTCAACGACTTAGCGCTTAAATGGACTCTCCAGCAAGTATCCCCTTCATGGCTCGCAGAAAAATGTATGCGCGTCGCTACGCGGAGTGCGAGGTTCTCTGCAAGTTTCTGCTCTCTGGTCGTTCCTTAAAAAGACGTGAAGGAGAATGTTCCATGAAGCAAAGACTCTTGCCTCTGTTCCTGACGGGCGCGCTGCTGGTCGTGGTTGCCGCTGGGTTTCATCATTACCGTGCGACTCTTTGGGCCGGCGATGAAAAGCACACCGATAAAACTCAGCCTGCCGCACAAAAGCCTACGCAGGCTCCCCCGTCCAATACTCCGCCAAAGAAGGTCGAGATCGCGCTTGATAAGGCTACCGACGTAGCGCTGCCCAAGATCGCGAATGATCTTGAGCCTGCGGTCTTCAAGACCGCCGACGGCAAAGCAGGATGGGTGGTGCGCATTCCTGGAGGGCGTCCCATCGCCACGCCCGCCTTCGCCGACGGCATGGTTTTCGTTGGTGGCGGATATGGCTCACACGAGTTTTATGCCTTCAACGCCGAAACCGGCGACTTGGTTTGGAAGATGCAAACCACCGATGACGGCCCCACCGCCGCTGTGGTTGAAGCCGGCTACGTCGCCTTCAACACCGAGAGCTGCACCCTGATTGTGGTGGATGAAAAAACCGGCAAGGTGATCTGGCAGGAGTGGCTGGGCGATCCGCTGATGAGCCAGCCGGCGATCTCCAAGGGACGTTTATTTATTGCTTATCCCGCCGGCCAGGGCGGTCATGGGCAGCAATCCAACGATGTTATGCAGAACGAAAGCGTGCAGAAAGAAAGTGTGGCCCCTAAACATGCCGCCGGTAGCCACGTTTTGCTCGCCGTTGACCTGAAGACCGGACGTCATCTCTGGGAGCAGGAAATTACCGGCGACGTCATCTCTGCGCCGGTAGTCTCAGGCGATAACGTTTATTTCACTTGCTTCGATGGGACCTCCTTTGCGCTGAACGCTGAGGACGGCAAGCTTCTATGGAAGAAGATGGATTCAGCAACCAGTGCGCCCGTGATTGCAGATGGCCAGGTATTGATCACGCGCCGGGAGCAGATCGCCGCTACGAACTACGAGGGCTTGACGCGCCTCGATCTCAAAGCTGGAGAGAACAAAGACAAGGCATTGATCGCCAAAGACAAAGCCGACTACCTTAACGCCGGTAACGGCGGAGGGGTCGCCATTACGACCGAGGCTCAGGGCGCGCTCGATTCAGGCGTGGGCTTCGGTAATGCTCCCGCGTCCGCGAAATTGGATGCTGCCAAGGAGAACGTCGGTGTCGCTACCGTTGCCGGCGCCTGGGCGTATCAGGGGTCGCGGGCGGCCTATAGCAAGGGCCAGATGCTGAATGCGCAAGGACATAATTTGAATTCCATCAACGCGGAAAACGGACGCGCCAACTGGCAGGCCGAAGTGACCGGCGCCAAGGTCAACGGCAATGCGCAGGTATTTTCTCCGCCCGCTCTCGGCCGCGACTATATGTACCTGAGCAGCGCCTGGGGGCATTTAGTTTCTGTCCGCCAAAAAGACGGCAGCGTGGGATTTAATTATTTCTTCAAGCAGCCCATGGTCTTTCAACCGGCACTGGCAAACGGCAATGTCTACGCGGGAACCGGACAGGGCTTGGTGATCTGCCTGAAAACCGGCAACGCAGATGCCGACGGCTGGTACGAATGGGGCGGAAACGCGCAGCACAACAAGGCGCAGTAGGTCAGAGCCATTTCTTCAATTGCGGCCAGAGCTTAGCCAGAGACCCGAACTTTGCCCCTTTGCAGATATAGACCGGAATGTTGCGCTCCAGAGCGTAAGGATTGTCAGAAGTTCCTACGTATTCCACGTGTTCGAATTTCTGCTCCAGATTTTCTTTGCTGTCTCCCACCACGATCATGCAATTGCCGGAGTAACCTCGCGGCCCCCAGAGAAAATAACTCTGGTGGCCGCTGAGGGCCGGGGGCAATCCGTAACGCGGGCCGAAGAAATCAATCGCTCCAGCCTGTCCGAAGTCCTGGGCAAAGATCCCGCAGTCGGGACGCTCCGCCGGGGTAAGCCGCAACCAGGCTTGGTTTACGGTTGCCACGATCTCTTCCCATCCAAATTGATCGGCGTAGCTCTGCGGCAGAATGGCGCGCATGTGGCTGTACTCGGTGCGCGGAGTCTTTAGAGGATTCTTCTTCATGTAGGCAACGAACACGTCAACCGGCATCACCGGGACCACCCACGGAGTTGCCCAAGCCGCTCCTGCAAGCAGGAAAACAATGATGGATGTTTTCAGCCAGGTTTGCCGCTGCAATCGCGCAATGCCGCTTTCGATCGTGATTGCCCCGGCGGCCAGCAGCATGGGATAAATGGGGGCGAGATAGTAATTCTTTCCCTTCATCACAATGAATACTGTGAGTGCGACCAGGTAGCACCAGCCCAGCATCCGGTAGGGCTTGAGCCGAGCGGAAAAAAGCAGCGCGATCACGCCCGTGATCCAGATGGGTGCGGTGAAGGGATGAATCAACAGCGTCTGCTGAAAGATGTACTCGAGGGGAGAGAGCTGAACGTCGCGGCCGCTGGCCTTGATGTTGCGCAGGAGTTCCAGGAACGGCCAGTGATGCTGCAGGTTCCAGATGAAGTTGGGAAGAAAAATCAGAAAGGCCGCAACCCCGCCCAACCAGATCCACTTGTTGGCAAAGGCGCGGCGCTGTTCGGTCAACAGCAGCCCGATCACGATTCCAAAGCCAAATATCGCAATGGAATACTTCTCTTCCATGCCGATTCCGGCAACTACGCCGAACCACAGCCAATAGCGCGGGTCATTACGCTGAATAGCCAGAATTGCGAAGTACGCGCAGCCCATCCACAGCAGCGGTTCGAGGCTGTTGCTGGTCATCAGGCTGCCGTCAGAGAGATACATGGGCACAATCGCTGCTGTGATTGCGGTGAGCAGGACGGCATAGCGCCGGCCGCCGAGTTCACGCGCGATCATGGCGCTCAGGACTATTAGCGCCGACGCGCCCAGGGCAGGAATGAAGCGAATGCTGCGCAGCGAGTCGCCCAGCACCAGCCGGCTGATCTTCACTAAAAACGGTATAAGCGGGGGATGGTCCACGTAACCCCAGGCGAGGTGGTTGCCGCAGGCCATGTAATCGAATTCGTCGCGAAAATATCCGTAGCGGTTGTTGAAAACGCAATGCAGCGCCAGCTCCGCCAGGGCAATGGCGATGACGATCATCATGCCGTTGGCCAGAAACGAGGACTGCTTTTCGTCCGCCGATCTCGGGATTGCAATTGCAGGGCTTGCCATATCTCTGGCAAGGATAATAAAGGATAGATAGAAAGTGGCCAAGAAGACAGTTTCGGGTTTCAAGTTTCCAGTTTCGAGCGAAAGTCCTCCAACGTTCTTGACTTGGGTTCCGAGGGTTAAGCGCCGGAAACAGCGCCCGTGTCAGGGTTTATCCGTGCCGAACAAGCACTTTAAGAGACAAAGCTTGAGCAGCCCTTTATTTCGATGAAAGCGGCGCCAGTTGTCCTTATCTTCTGCTGCGCAACTTTGACAGGAGCCGAAGGATTTCCAGATAGAGCCAGATCAGCGTGACCATCAGGCCAAAGGCTCCGTACCACTCCATGTATTTCGGCGCGCCGGCGCGGACCCCGTTTTCAATGAAGTCGAAATCGAGAACAAGGTTCAGGGCGGCAATAATGACCACAAAGACGCTGAATCCGATCCCAATCGGCCCCGCCGCATATACCGATGCGAACATGTGCACGCCGAAAAACCCGAGCAGCATGGTGATCAGGTAAAAAATCGCAATTCCGCCGGTGGCGGCCACCACGCCGAGCTTGAAACGTTCAGTCACCTTGATCAGACCTGAACTGTAGGCCAGCAACATAACAATCAAAGTCCCGAAGGTCAAAGCTACCGCCTGCATGGCGATTCCGGGAAAGCGCAGCTCCAGCAGGGCAGAAATACCGCCCAGCACCAGCCCTTCCAGCAGGGCATAGACCGGCGCCGTCACCGGTGACCACTCTTTCTTGAAGATGGTCACCATTGCCATCACAAACCCGCCAATTCCCCCGATTATCAAAAAAGGAAAAACGGTCTCGGGTGCAGGAGCATGCACGAAGGAGTGCCAGCTCCACGCCGCCGTGGCTATGGTGCAGAGCAGCAGGATCCCAGTTTTATTGACGGTGCCGGGGAGCGTCATTGCTTCTTCACCAAATGCCGTGCCCGCGGTTTGGAAGCTCTGCGCATTCAGGGCGGGATTCGAGGTTCTGATCAGTGCCATTGATTTCTCCTGCTTGCCGGCGGCCGGGAATGAAGTTCCGCGCGGCTGCAATCTACAGGAAGAATATCACGAGGCAAATTGCCGCCCACACAGCCTGGGTTTTAATCGAGGACCGGCGACTGAGGACTGGTTTTTTGGTGTCTAATGCAAGAAGAACGTCGCTCGACGTTCCTGCCTAGGGGAGGTTTCGGGCTTATGAAAATCTTTGCAAAAGGCATCGGTTTGGTGCTGCTAGCTGTTTGCGCTGCCGGCGGGGCCGAAAACGCCGCGAAAGCCAAATACCAGGCGCTGGTACAGCGGGCGCAATCCGGAGACCGCACCGTAGATCTCAATGAGCTTCGCATGGCTGCCGGAGAAGCGGGCATCGAGAGCGATGTTGACGCCCGCGAGAAACTCATGGCCGCGGCCAGCAAACACGACTTCAAGAAGATGGCAGAGGCGGCCGACGCCGTGCTGAACTCCAACTATGCCGATCTCGACGGCCAATTCTTCGCCAAGATCGCCGCCAAAGAGCTTGGCCAGCCAGAGAAGGCTGAGCTTCACGACTGGGTTGAGATGGGGCTATTGAAATCGTTGCGCAGTACTGGCGATGGACAATCGCCTGACACGGCTATGAAGGTCATATCCGTTGACGAGGAGTATTTCATTCTGCATGTGATGGGCCAAGAGGTCAAACGCCAGGCCTTGTCTGAATGTGCCGGCGCCCAATGCGACATCATGACCACCTTCGATCCTGAATCGAAACAGGAACATAAGTGGTATTTCAATGTTGAGATCCCGATGAAGCATTTGGCAGATGCGCTCGGAGAAAGTGACAAACCAGCTCCCAAAATTAAAAAATGATCTTCCACTCCTTTTCGGGCGGACATATTGCTATATAGCGTTATGGTAGCCATATAGAGGCAATACCGCTGATTAAAACAATTAGTTGCTAAAACTGCTATATAGTTCTATACTTGCGGCCGCTGGTATTTCCCCCCTCTGGAGGTAGCCTCAATGACACAGAGTTACTCAGCTCGTCGCTCCCTGTTCCTTGCCATGTTCTTCGCCATGCTGGCGCTTCTCACCTGCGTTCCGACCTTTGCCCAAAATGAAGATGAAGATCGAGATCGAGATGAAGATCATGGCGGCCGCCACGCCAAGGTTCTTGCCGGATACTTCGAAGAATGGAGCATCTACGGCGCCCACTACAACATCGCCGACCTGCAGAACAACGGCGTCGCCGACAAGATCACACACTTTTATTACGCCTTCGCTAACGTGGCTCCCACTTCGGGCGCGCCCGATGCGGCCTGCCACATTGCCGACTCATGGGCCGATTTTCAGACGCCCTTTTTGCCTCCGGTCAACGGCATTGCCGATACCGCCCCGTTGTTCGGTAACTTCGCGGAGTTAGTGAAGCTCAAGCAGCTTCATCCTAACCTGAAAATCCTGATCTCTCTGGGTGGCGCGTCGGCGGCCAACACCGCGGGATTTGTCTTCGCCGCCAGCACGCCGCAGTTGCGCGCGCAACTGGCGGCTTCGTGTATTGATATGTTTATCAAGGGCAACGTCGCTGCGGGCGTCACGACCGGCACTCTCTTCGACGGCATTGACGTTGACTGGGAGTTTCCCGCCGCCGCCGACAAACAAAACTTCACGCTGCTGCTCAAAGAGTTTCGCAAGCAACTGAATGCTCTCGGTGAGGCCAACGACACGCATTACCTGCTGACCATCGCCGCGCCGGCAGGGGAGCAGAATTTTTCGAATATCGAACTCGCCAAGGTCGCCCGGCAACTCGACTTCTTCAACATAGAAGGTTACGACTATCACGGCACCTGGGAGACCACCACCAATCACCACGCGCCGCTCTTCGGCTCCAGGACGAATCCGGATAACTTTTTCATCGAGTTCACCATTGATGCTTATCTCGATGCCGGCGTGCCCGCCCGAAAGCTGCTGCTGGGCGTCCCTTTCTACGGACGCGGCTGGACCGGCGTTCCCAATGTGAACCACGGTCTCTACCAGACTTCCACCGGAGCAGCCCCTTCGCCTGCAGGGGACACTCTCGCTACCAATGGCGTGGCCACCTTCGCCACACTGCAAGCCCAACCCGGGTTCCAGGGATTCTTCGATACCCACAGGCTGGCCCACTGGACCTACAATGCCACCACGCAAACCTTCTGGACGTTTGACGACCCGCTTACCCTGCAACTCAAGATGCTGTATGTGAATCGACGAGTCCGCAGAGGCTTAGGTGGAGCATTTTTCTGGGCGTTCAAAGATGACGATGCCAACGGCACTCTGGTAAAGACCATGGCTGCCGGTTTAGGACGCTGAGCAGTTCCACGATAGTGAACCAACCCCCCAATGCCAAATAACCGTAGAGACGCAGCATGCTGCGTCTCTACGGGCAAAGTCGCGTAGAATGTCGAAGGCTGATTATTCTGGTCCCCAAGACAAAATGCGCAAAATCTCACTTTTAGTTTTCCTTACGGTTATTTCTGCCGTGCTGCTGTGCGCCGAAGAGTACCCGCTCGGCCCAGACTCGCAGCGTCAGCCGGGCATCCCCAAGGGCACGGTCACAAAATATTCCTGGACGACCAGCAAGATTTTTCCGGGAACTACCCGCGACTACTGGATTTATGTGCCGGCGCAGTACAAGGCTGAGAAGCCCGCATGCGTAATGATCTTTCAGGATGGCAAGGGCATGGTGGACGAAGCCGGCAGCTTTCGCGTGCCCATCGTCTTTGACAACCTGATTCAGAAGGGCGATATGCCGGTGACAATCGGCGTATTCATCAATCCCGGAATCATGACGGCGCTCGGGCCCAATCAGCAGAACCGCTTCAACCGCAGCTTCGAATACGATGCTCTCGGCGACCGCTATGCCAGCTTCCTCATCGAGGAGATTCTGCCGGAGGTCGGTAAGCGCTACAACTTATCCAAAGATCCGAATGACTACGCCATCGCTGGGTCAAGTTCCGGCGGCATCGCTGCGTTCAACACGGCGTGGAACCGGCCTGACGCCTTTCGCCGGGTCATGAGTTTTATTGGGAGCTTCACCAATGTACGCGGGGGGCAGGACCTGGCTACGCTCATCCGTAAGACCGAGCCCAAGCCGCTGCGCGTCTTCCTGCAGGATGGCAGCGCTGACCTGAACATTTACGCCGGCAACTGGTTTCTAGGCAATCAGGAGATTTTTTCCGCGCTGCAGTTCGCCGGTTATGAGAGCACATTTACCATCGGCACCGAAGGCCACAATGGGAAGCACGGCGGGGCGATCCTGCCGGATGCGCTGCGCTGGTTGTGGAAAGATTATCCCAAGCCGGTGGCCAAGCCCACGCAGGTCAACGAACGCGGAGTTTATACCATTTTGGAGCCGGGCAAGGAGTGGGAGCTGTTGGGCGAGGGCTATGGTTTCGCCGACGGTCCTGCCGTGGATAAAGACGGCAACGTCTTTTTTACCGACAGCAAGAACAAGCGCATTCACAAGATCGACGCGAACGGCAAGATCAGCGTGTGGAAAGAAGACAGCGGCGGGGTCACTGGCATGATGTTTGGCCCGGATGGCAGGCTCTACGTCTGCCAGGGCACGCACATTGTTGCCTACACGCCTGATGGGAAAGAATCTGTGCTGGCCGAAGACGTGGATTCAAACGACCTCGCCGTCACGCTCAAGAATGAAGTTTATTTCACCGATCCGCCGGGACATCGTGTCTGGTTCATTGATGCCAAGGGCAATAAGCGCGTGGTCTATACCGGCATCGAGTTTCCCAACGGCGTACGCACCTCGCCCGACCAGTCTCTGCTTCTGGTGGATGATACGCACGGCAAGTGGGTGTGGTCATTCCAGATCCAGCCCGATGGGTCGCTGGAAAACGGCCAGCCCTTCTATCGTATGGAGACCCCCGACGACTCTTCGCAGAGCGGAGCCGACGGAATGACGCTCGACACCGAAGGCTTTCTCTATGTCACCACCAGGCTGGGGGTGCAGATTTGCGATCAGCCCGGACGCGTGGCGGCAATCATTAATAAGCCGCAAGGCAAGAGCCTTTCAAACATTGTTTTTGGCGGTCCCGATATGCAGTGGCTGTATGTCACCAATCGCGATAAGGTATACCGAAGGCATATGAAGCGCAAAGGCGTGGTCTCGTGGAACCTGGTTATGCCGCCGGTGCCGCGCTTGTAGGAGCTTTGCAGTGGAACCTCTCTACATCCGCGTACATGAGCGTGATAACGTCGCGATCATCGTCAACCCCGAAGGACTGCCCGCCGGCACGCGCTTCCCTGATGGCCTCACGCTCATCGAAAACATTCCGCAGGCCCACAAGGTGGCGCTCCGCGAGCTGAGCCGCGGAGAACCTGTAATTCGCTACGGCGAGATCATCGGATGGGCGTCAGACGCTGTCAAAACAGGTTCCTGGGTGCGTGAAGACTTGCTTGTGTTGCCGCAACCTCCTCCACTCGATGGTCTGTCACTGGCTACTGCGCCGCCTGCAGCGCAGCCTCCTCTTACCGGCTACAGCTTTGAAGGCTTTCGCAATCAAGATGGCAGCGTTGGCACGAAAAATATTCTCGGCATCACCACGACTGTGCAATGCGTTGCCCCGACAGTAGATTATGCCGTTCAGCGAATCAAAAAAGAAATTTTGCCGCGCTTCCCTAACGTGGATGACGTCATCGCCATTACCCACACCTATGGTTGCGGCGTTGCCATTGACGCGCCCGGCGCTGAAATCCCTATCAGCACGCTGAAGCACATCAGCACACACCCTAATCTGGGAGGAGCGCCGCTGATCGTCAGCCTGGGCTGCGAAAAGCTTCAGCCGGAGCGCCTGTTTCGCGCGCCGGACCTCGGGCAGTTGCAGGTCTTGAACAACGACGATCCGTTGCTGATCCGCATGCAAGATGAACGCGGTTTCGGCGAAGTGGTACGCGCAATCCTGAGCGCCGCGGAAAAGCGGCTGGAGCAATTGAACCGGCGGCAGCGCACGACTGTGCCGGCATCGGAGCTGGTGGTCGGTTCGCAGTGCGGCGGCAGTGATGCCTTTTCTGGTGTCACCTGCAATCCGGCGGTTGGTTATGCCGCAGATCTGCTGGTGCGCGCCGGCGCGACGGTGATGTTTTCAGAAGTAACCGAGGTGCGCGACGCGGTCCACCTGCTCACGCCGCGCGCTATTAATGAGGATGTGGCCCGCGCCCTGATTCGCGAGATGAAGTGGTATGACGACTACCTGGCGCGCGGCTCGGCTGACCGCAGTGACAATCCGACGCCGGGCAACAAGCGCGGTGGACTGGCGAACGTGGTAGAAAAAGCGCTGGGTTCAGTCGCCAAGGCGGGCACTTCTGCGCTCATGGCGGTTGCAGCGCAGGGCGAGAAGGTCACAGCTAAAGGTTTGGTTTTTGCCGCTACTCCCGCAAGTGACTTCATCTGCGGAACACAACAGCTTGCCTCGATGAACCTTCATATTTTCACCACGGGTGAGGGAAGTCCCTATGGTTTGGCGATGGTGCCGGTAATCAAAGTTTCTTCGCGCACAGCATTGGCTGAGCGCTGGCCCGACCTGATTGATATTGACGCCGGCCGCATCGCTACAGGCACTGCCACAATAGAAGAGGTTGGGTGGGAGATATTCCGCTTTATGCTTGATGTGGCCAGCGGCAAGAAGAAAACCTGGGCCGACCACTGGGGGCTGCACAACGCGCTGGCGCCGTTCAATCCGGGGCCGGTGACGTAGCTTTCTTCAGACAAGAAAGAAAAAAGCCTGCCGATATTCGGCAGGCTTTTTGCTTGTAAAACTTCAGAAACGATATCGCTTCAGAAGGTGATCTTGGCCCCAAAGTAGAACACTCGTCCTTGGGCATTGCTGAATTCCGGATGGGCAAAGCCGGTGAAGAAGGATGTATTTGGATTAGAAGACGGGGCCCGCCCGGCATCTTCCACGAACGTATCTACACTCGCAAAGTTGAAATGATTCAGGGCATTGACCGCGGTGACACGGAGCTCCAGGCCTATGCGTTCCGTGATCCTGGTTTGCTTGGAGATGCTGAAGTTAAGGATGTTCTGGGGCGCATCGCGCAAGGCATTGCGCGGCACATTGCCGAAAGGTGTGCCGAACAACTGTTGAGCCGTGCGAGCGTTGATAATGAAGCGGACCTGGTCGGCCGTGGCAGTCACGGGCGCCTGGCCAGGCTGTGTTCCTGGACCTGTCCCGGGGAAGCCACTCGGACCAATAGCATTCAAAGAGTTCAAACTGAGAAGCTGGATTGGAGCAGTGATGGCTGTGTTGCAGGCGCCAGGGAATGCAGCGTTATTCGCAGGAGTTATGCCCAAAAATGCCCTGCAATAATCAGAAGCAAAGACGCCAACGCTATCCGCACGGGCATGCCGGTTGCCATAGAACGGCCGCGCGACATCAGGGCCAGCAAACGGGCTGACGAAGGCGCTATCGTAGTAATTTCCAGCAGCGGTGTTTCGGGCTTCGCTAAATACCTGGAGTGGGGTATAAGGCTGGCCTGAAGCCCAAATATAGTTACCCGAAACAGCCCAACCTCCCAGCAAATGACCGGTGACGCCGTGCTGTTCCTTAAAGAACGGCAGTTGTTCGGTAAACAGAAGGGTGAACGTGTGCGGGACATCAAGGCCTGAAATTGAGTATTCAGCCCCTTTGGTCGAGACCGGGTTCTGGGAGAAGGCCAGGGTGTTGCCGGCCGTATCCGTGCTGAAGATTTCACTGGTGTTGTCCAAGGTTTTGCTCCAGGTATAGCCGGTGCGCATGGTCAACTGCTTGAACAGGTTGTTGGCGCGGAACTCCAACTGCAATCCGTTGTAATACGAATAACCGCTGTTTGTCCGGCTCTGGAAGATTCCATCACTGCAGCTTACACGTCCCACGGCAATAGGATTGAACGCCTGCGCCGCAGGGCAAGGAGTGAGATTGTCAGGCACCAGGGTGGGGAAATCAGTCTTGAGGTCGGCAATAAAAGGATTACCATTCACCGACTGGAACAAATCGGTGGCGCGATTGCCCACGTAGCGGGCTTCAAAGGCCGAATTCCTAGTGATCTCGCGTTCGACTCCGAAACTCCAGCTATCAACCCGGTCGGGCCGAAGATTCGGAGAGACGGTGGTCTGGAGGTTGAGCCGCGGATCGAGCACTCCATGGGTAATGAACGGCGCCAGTTGAGCCCGCACCGCATCGCCCGAGGGAACGGCGGGCAGAGGTTTCGAGTTTGCTGCTGCGCCGGTGAAGGTTTGCGAGAACGATGCCGGCGACGAACTGGCCAGGTTGAGATAAATGTTGTAAAACGCCGGGTCGTAGGCAATGCGGTATCCACCACGAATCACGGTCTTGCCGTTTCCGGTCAGGAACCCTCCCCACTGCGGAGAGTAGGCAAAGCCTATGCTGGGACCGAAATTGGTTGCGACCGTAGGAATTGCGGGGGTTGTCCGCGCCGAGAGAGGAAGCGCAGGGTTCCAGAAAGCTGTACCGACGTTGCTCTCCCGTTCAGTGGAGATATTGTTGAGCAGGTTGGCCGGCTGGGTGAAATAGCTCCAGGTCAGCCCCAGATTCAGGGTCAAATTCTGCGTGACCTTCCAGTCATCCCCGAAATAAAGCGAGGTGTTGTCCTCGCGGAAATCGAGTTCCGGGGCGCCCGTACCTTGTGAGAGCACAATATTGTTCGGCTGATTGGTGACGAAAAAGGTGTTTGGGCTTGCGAAGCGAAACTGGCCGTTGACCGCGGGAGAGAAGAAGTTGGGGCTGCGCTGGTAGGTGTAGTTCACTCCTGCCTTCAACTGGTGCTTGCCCAGCACATAGTTCCAGTTATCCTGCGCCTGCCAGGTGTTCACGATGCGTCCCTGGGGAAAATTTGTGGCGGTTCCAAAGGGCAGCATGCCGCCGATATTCACATTCGCGAGCCCATCCTTGATGTGCCTGAAATCTGGCTCAAAAGGATTGCCGTTGTCATTGCCGCCGAAGTCAACGTTTAAGCGCCCATAAGAGACGCGAGCCTCGTTGACCATGTGGGCGGTAAGGTTGTGAGTCCAGCTCAGCAACAGGTCATTCGAAGTTACTGGTTCATTGACCAGCCATCCGCCAGCGCCGTTGCCGTCGCTAGCGTTGAAAAACGTGCTTCGATTGAAGAGATAGCGGGCGGTGATGGTGTCGCTGCCCAGTTGCCAGTCAGCTCTTACTATTGTGTTGAAGATATGCGACGGTGTTGACACCGTGCGTGTCACCGTACCGAACTGAACCGCTGGACAAACGATAGCGAAGGTAGTGGGATTCCTGATGTCTACGTTGCTAAACAGCCCGGTGAAGGGGTTCGGAGCCGGGGTCGGGTTGCCGATGGGAAAGGCGTAGGGTCCAAATTGCTTTAAAGCGCTCAGGGAATTGGCATTGATGGCCGCGCCGCAGGCCGTCAATTGCGCCAATCCAAGCGGCGTTGGAGTTTGACTGCCGCTGGCGTAGACGGTGCTGGTGTTGATAATCTGGTCGTCAAAACCGCCAAATATAAACAACTTGTTCTTGATCACCGGGCCGCCGATGGTGAATCCGCTGAATTGCTCAGTTCTGCTTCGGGGGTTCGTTCCCTTGGTCTCTTTCGTGAACGCCTGGAAGCTGCTGAGCGCGTTTAGAGACGAAGTATTGATATCGCCATACACGTTTCCATGCCAGGCATTGGTGCCGGTCTTGGTAATCAGGTTGACTACCGAGCCCGAATAGCGGCCATACTCCGGACCGGGATTGCTGCTAATGATTACGTACTGTTGCAGGAAGTTCGGGTCCCTTAAATTCAGGGCCGGCCCAGTCACGCTGTTGTCATTGTTGTTCTGGCCGTCAATCTGCTGGTTGTTATTACGCCCACGCAAACCGTTGGTCGAAAATCCAACGCCATTGCTGATGGAGAAAGTAATGTCTCGCGTGTTCACCAGGCCGGGCACAAATAGCGCCATACGGTCGAGGCCCTCATACTCCTGGGTGCCGACAAAATTATTGAGCGTAGTATCGGAGAATGAGTTGATGATCTGCGGCTGGCTGCTTTGCAGCGTCTGGGCCGTCGCCGAGACGTCATTGGCCAGCCCAGCCGAACCCGCGCCCAACCGCAACGAACCCAAATAATTGTCGCTGCCGGGCAGGACAATTACGCCTTCGGTTGTCCTGGCCGCGAAGCCTTGCTTGTTGATTTCCAACTTGTAATTTCCGGTGGGCAGCAGGTTGAGCCGGAATAGACCTGAATTGTCGCTTTGGGTGATATAAGCAGCACCGGTCTCTACCTGGGTCGCCTTTACTTCTGCGCCAGAGACGACCGCACCTTGAGGATCGGTCACGCTCCCGGAAATCGAGCCCTTCAGTACCTGGGCCAGCGATGGAATGCTCCATACCGCGGCCAATACTATGACAGCCAGTACAATCTTGCCGTACCGTTTCCTATTCATTTTTTTATCTCTCCTGTACGCTTCTGAAATTTGTGGGATTGGCGATCTGTAGAGCCAATCTCCTGCAATGCAATTCCCTACGTTGGGGCCCACTTTCACTGGCTGTACCCATAGGCGGTCATCGCCCACAAAAACACCTCGTGACGTGCCAGCTCAATCAGTTTTCGTATAACTACTAGTACGCAGTCCATGCAGGAGTAGGATTGGACTTCAGCCCAAAAAATATCCTGCAAGCCTTTGACTTTGTGCTATTGGGTAGAGGCCAATTGTAATGCACCAAAAATGGAATAAGACATCTTTATTTGCCGTCCCACAATCCGAAACTCTCAAAATGGGAAAGTCTGAAAAGCATTAAATTCAAGGTCATTGACCTTTTTGGTCTACAAAATATACGCAAAGCCCCCAGCCCCCGGATTGGCAGGCTGCCTGGACATTGAATGCCTTTAAGACTCCCAGTTTGACGGATAGTGCTGTAGCAGATGTTTTCGTTTCGCCGGGGGGTAGGGTTGATATACCCGGGCTTTTTGTACGGTGCAAGGCAGTACCCCCACCCCACTTGCTGCTTGGGTCTGAAGTGCCCCCCAATCGCGCCTGCCCCGCGTCGTTGCT
This sequence comes from Terriglobales bacterium, assembly GCA_035487355.1. Taxonomy (NCBI): domain Bacteria; kingdom Pseudomonadati; phylum Acidobacteriota; class Terriglobia; order Terriglobales; species Terriglobales bacterium. The sequence goes on from DATHMF010000118.1 coordinate 18,259, forward strand.
GGCGAAAATCAATTTAGAGCGGGGGACTTGCTGGTGGTCTAAAAGCAGTTTCAGGTTTCAAGTTTCGAGTTTCAAAAAACAACCGCAAAACCTTTCGCCGCAGATGAACGCAGATCAGCGCGGATTTTTGGAGGGGATTGTGGCCCCCTCGGCCAAACAGGGTGGCTGGCGGATTTCATGAATCCGGCAAGGCAATGAATTTTCAAAGAACCCCAGGAGCAGAAGCCCCGCATTCTGGAATGCTGGTCTTTGCTTGCAAGGGCTTGGCAGCCAAAACGGCCCGGCTGTCTCAGCCCATCCAGCGAAAACAATGGGCGATAATTCCGCGAAAAGAAACGGTTTAGTGCCATTGTGATATCACAGTGGTATCAAAATCTTTTCAACGGCGGCAGGCAGTGCTGTAATGTGTACAGCATGTAATCGCAGTGCGGCGGCGGGCTTGGGCCGCCAGGCGCGGGCACTTACAAGTTCGGTGAAGGGGCGAGGACGCAAGGATGGCGACAGTTGTTGCACACAAAAACGAAGCACCGGCGGAGGCGCGAGTCAAAGCAGCTTGGGACATAGAATCTGGGGACAGAGAAGAGAATTCCTGGGCTGGGCTAGAAGGTCACGGTGAGCGGCAGGGTGCCGGTGACAGTGGAGGTTGCACCTGGACACAGGCTTGAACACATGGCTGTGATGTTGGTTGAGCCGAGGCCTTTGGTTGTCAGGAATCCGGTGGTGTCAATAGTGGCAACTGAGCCCGAGCTGGACCCCCAGGTCAGGTGGGTATCTTGCGTGAGGTCCTGGCTGCTGCCGTCGCTGTAGTTTCCGGTGGCGACCATCTGCTCGGTTTGACCGAGTGAAAGCAATGGTTCACCTGAACCTGTACACGGGTTGTTGGGATCGCAGGAGACGGTAATGCTCTGCAAAACCGCCGGATTCACCGTTAGGGCGCCGCAATTTCCGCCTCCGCTGGGGCAAGACACACTGCCTAAAGTTGCCGTGATGGTTGCCGACCCACCAGAGACCGCCGTTGCCAGTCCGTTTTGATCAACGGTTGCGACATTGACGTGATTACTAGACCACGCGGGGCCGAAAGCTGTTAAAAGTTGAGTGGTGCCGCCGTAGTTTGCAGTGGCCGAGAACTGCTGTTGGCTGCCGGGGCTGATGTTTGCCGAGGGCGGGTTGACGCTGATCGAACTGACGGTGATGACGGTCAGAGGCGGCGATGCTGATCCAGCCTTGCCGCTAGTGGGATCCGTGGCGGTGATGGTTACGGTGCCTGCGGTAACCCCGGTGGCTTCGCCGGGCGAATTCGGATCATTGATCGTAGCCACAGTGGCGTCCGTTGAACTCCAATTCACGAAGCTGGTGATGTCAGGATGAGTGTTGTCGCTATAGTTCCCTATCGCCTGAAATTGCTGTGTACCTGCAATGGGAATCGTTGTGTTTGAAGACGGTGGATTGGTCGGCACCGGACTCACCGCCGTAACGGTGATGGAATTCAGCGCAGCACTCGTAACCGTGAAGACAGTGAACGCCTGGAATCCGTTGTAGGTAGCACCGATGTTGGTCGTGCCGATGGCTGAGTTCGTGGTGCTCGCCAGTCCCGAAGTCGAGCCAATCGTGGCGACCGAGGTGTTGGAGGAAGCCCACACCGGACTGCCCGCTCCGCTGTTGGGGACCGTAACCGTTCCATCGGTGTAATGGGCCCTTACCGTGAACTGCTGGAAGGTTCCCTTGGGTTGCGTCGGGGTTGCCGGGGAGACGCTAATTGACTTGAGCACATGAGCTGTAACCGTCAACACGATCAAATTTGAAGTCACGAGATTATTGGGAGGATTGGTATTTGTGTATGTCGCGGTGATGTTCGTGTTGCACGGGTTAGGCACACTGGAGAGAGTGGTTGCTAAACCTGTTGATGGGTCTATTGCCGCACAACCAGCATTCGTTGAGTTCCAGCTACCGGTGCTAGGTAAGGATGACGTGGTTTGGTCGCTGTAGAACGCCAGCGCCGTAAACTGGCAACTGTTTCCGCGCGGGACATTGCTTGGCGTGCAAGTGGAAGGAGAGATAACGATGGAAGCCACAACTGCAGGAGTAACTGTCAACGTGACAACGTTGGAAGTAATGAGTCCGGAAATTGCTGTGATATCCGTCGTACCGGTTGCGTGGGTAGAGGCGATTCCACCGGTGGTACACAGGCTGGTGCAGCTTGCCGATGCACTGGTGATTCCGGCGACGCTGCCAGTCGCCGAGGACCATCTGACGTAGCTGGTGACATTCAAGCTACCCGCACCGAAAGTTCCCAGGGCAGAAAATGTCTGAAGGTCTCCTTTAGGTACAGAAGGCGGGGTTGCAGGTGGGGATAAAGGACTTATGCTGATGGCCGTCAACCCAACATTCAGATATGTGGCGCCGGTAACCGGACCGGTACCTGGATCAAACGTTGCCGTTACCTTGACGACTCCGGCCACAGTTCCCGTAGCCGTTCCGGTCGCATTGCCTGTGCTTATGATGGTGGCTTGCCCGCTTCCAGCCACATTGTTTACGACCCCCCAGGTCACCGGACTTGGAAAAGGCGGCGTCGTTCCATCGGAATAGTGCTGCGTGGCTGTATACGCCAGGGTCCCGGTGACGGTGACACTGGAATTGAAATTATTGATGCTAATGAACGAAAGTACCGCCGGTGCGGCAGTGAGCATCATAGTGAGCTGCGTAGGTGTGCCAATCCCTTTGATGGTTGCTGTTATGGTCACAGTGCCCGAGGGCTGGTGTGCAATGGCGAGTCCGTGAGAGCTTACGCTGATGGTTGTGGGGTCGCTCGAGGACCAGGCTACGCGTGAGCTGACGTCACGCACGTTGGTTGTTTGGGAGCTGTTCCGGAAAAAACTCTTCAAAACCGCCAGCTTAAGCGACTTACCGTTGGGGATAGGCTGAGGAGAGGCCGGGCTGAGGCTGAATCGCGCTGGTCCCACGGCCTTGCCTTGCGCCCAAGCGCCGTTCGTGCTCAATCCTATAAGAAGAATGCAGAGAACATTCCGCCAATCGCGCCAATGTTTAGTCTGTGACAAGAGCTGACCGCGCCTTTCCACACGGGGACAGGAGGTTTATGCACACTCAACTAAGGGGGACTTCGATATTATAAGCTAGTTTTATAAACCCGGATCCTAACTTTTTCACTCGGAAAAACTGCCACAGTTTGATCTATGTTGCCTACCTGCCGCAAGATAAAAATCTTTCTCCGCTCTATGCGTGCCGATTTGGTACATGACGGATGAGGAAGGAATAAACCATTTCCGATGGAGCGGAATCCATATTTTAGAGATGCGATCAAAACAAACCGGCCCGGGCAGTGGTGCCCAGGCCGGTTCGTTAGGTTTAGAGCACGTTTTTATTTCGGTTCTCTGGTAAGCGTCCAGCGCAGGCCAAACGAAACCGTCCGGTCGTAGAACTCGCGCTGAATGGGATAACGTCCGCTGCCTTGATAGAAGCCGAAAACTTCATTGTTCATATTCAGCAGTGAGACGATGGCCTGCGTGCCATGCCCCTTGGGAATCCAGTAGCTCATCTGGGCGTCAACCTGGGTGTGAGGATAGAGGTATGTATCCCCATTCGGCCCCCTGGGTCCGCCATCGGAGCCATCGGGAGCGAAGCTGCCGTAGCTGAAGATGTTGGCGTCGTTGTGGGTCACACCAATGCGTCCGGAGAAGCCCTTTTTGTCGTAGGTCAGATCGAAGTTGGCGTTGTTGGGCGCCTGGCGCAACAGTGCGGGACGATCTGTCCTGCCTGCCCCGGTGAGGTCGATGGGGAAGTTGGTTTGTGATTGGGTATAGCTGTAGTTGGTCCTTACACCAAGGCCATTCAACGGGCCGGGCAAGAACGAGAGATGCTGCTGCCATGAAAACTCGAAGCCGACGATATGTGCATGACCTCCGTTGATGGGCTGGGTTTGAAAGAAGCCGGTAAATTGCCCCGTGGTGAGAGTGGTTTTCACGGGAAAAATCGGATTCGTCAGATACTTGTAAAACACGCCGCCCGAGATTACGCCAAAGGGTTTGAGATAGTGCTCAATCTCAAGGTCGAAGTTCTGAGCATGCTCGGGCTTGAGGGCTGGATTACCAATCTGTACGGTACGATTGGCCGTGTTCGTGGCATCCGCGATGAGCTTGGGCGGCAGGTCGCCAAAGTTAGGCCGGGAGATCCCCATCCCATAGCCCGCGCGGACGATGGTGTTTTGATCCAAAGAGGACTGGATCTGTATGCTGGGCAGCACGTCAATGTAATCGTGAGTTCCAGGTACGGGCGTGATCACGGCGTCAAGGTTATTGTTAGAAAAGTCGCTCGGGAAAGATACGCTGCTGGCGAGAAACGATTCTGAAGTCCCTTCGATGCGCACACCAGCCTGAATGCGAATGTTTTCAAAGTTAATCGTATTCATGACATAACCGGCGTAGACGCGTTCGGTCTCGTTGAAGTCACCGCCTACATTGTTCGTGATGGTCCTCCTTTGATTGATTTGGAACTTGCTTAAAGCATTGCCGGGAAGATAGCCAGTGTTAAAGAAGTTCTGTATCTTGCTGAAATTGGTGGTTGGCCCGAATGTAGGGTAGCCCTGAAGGTAGTAATTGCGGTTGGTGAAGGTTCCGAGGGCATCACTCTCCAGCAAGCCCGGCACTGCGGTGGTATGGATGGCTTTGTAGAACACCTCATTGTTGAATTCAGATTTGCGGGCATCACGTACCTTGGCGCCGATCTCGAAGGAGCCATAGTGGGAACCGACACTGTATTGGCGGATCGCGTCGACAGATCCGATGATATCGCGCTCAAACGTGTGGGCATCTCCCTGGGTCAGCGTGTCGAGAACGTACTGCGTTGGGTCAAAGATGTTGGCATTCAGGGGCGTAATGTGGGGGGTGTGCGGATTGGCTGTGTTGACTGCGTACTGCACGGTGCCGTCGAGAAGACCACCAGGAGTAACGACAAAACCAGCGCTGGGAAATATTCCCGTAAATCGCGCCTGGCCGAGCGAAAGCTCATAGTTGATGATGGTCTTTCCAATGTCATGCCTTGCGCCGGTAACCACGTTGAAGATCCGCTGCTCAGGTTTGCGGGTTACATGGGCAAAGCTAGAGGAGCCGGTGTTGTCAGTCAGGGTTGGCGAAAGAAAGTTTCCCACGGCTGGCGAATAAATCCAATCCTGTCCGAAATCGTTAAACTCAGAGAAAAGTCCGCGGGCGTAAATTGAGGAAAATTCACCAAGCTTATAATCCACTGTGCCACCAAAACCGTAGCGGGTGCGGTCGTACCAGTAGTCGCGGTAGTCATAGCCGTTGGGTCCGGGGAAAAACGTGCCGGTAGGAACGGGATTACCGCTCGAGTCGAGGAGAGCTTGGCCGGTTGCGGGATCGGTACGCGCAATAGAGTTGAATCCCACTGAAGGCTCGATGTCATTAATGCCGCGCCCGTTCCAGTCGTAGCTGCCGCCAAAGAGTACGCCGAGCTTCTTGTCTTTGCCAAAGCGCTGGCCTGCAGTGCCGCTGAACTGGTCGAGCCAGCGTCCTGTATCAAGATGAGTGTAACCGCCCATTCCCAGCAAGCTGACATAGGGCTCGTCGGTCGCGCTCTTGGTAACCAGATTGACGGAACCGCCAATGGCGTCGCCATCCTGATTGGCAGAGAGGGTCTTGCTGACCTCGACCGAATCCACCAGGTCTGAGGGAATAGCGTCCAGTTTTACGTTGCGTACATTTTCCGGGGATGGCAGATGCACGCCATCCACCGTTACGTTGCTCAGACGGGGTTCGGTGCCGCGAATCTGTACATATTTGCCTTCGCCTTCGTCACGCTCCAGCGAGACGCTGGGCAGGCGGCCTACAGCGTCGGCGATATTGGTGTTGGGCAGGCTGGTGATGACCTCGGAGGGCAGCACCTGCAAAATGTTATCGGCGGTGCGCTGGCGGTTGAGGGCCTCGATTTCGCCGTGCTCGCGGCCGGCGGTAACCGTGACTTCTTCGCCCTTGGCTTCAACTGCAAGCGTGGCGTCCACGTTTGCGGTCCCACTGGCGCTGACGTCTACATCTTTAGAAAATGTTGTGAACCCTACGTAGGTGATGGTGACGGTGTAGTGTCCAGCGGCCAAACCGGTGATGGCAAAATCGCCCTTGCTGTTAGAGGCGGTGGTTTGTCCGGTGGGCTGCAGCTCTACGCGCGCGCCTTGCAGGATCGCGTGGGTCGAATCGGTCACGCGCCCGCTAATGACGCCATTGCGCTCCTGCGCCGTGGCCTGTGCGAGGCAGAACAGGGAGATCATTGAAAAAATTGAAGTTAACAAAAAAATCTTACGGTGGAGAAAATGCATGGTTCCCTCCTAATATGGGTTGAGGATCAAAAACTATGCGCAGATAGTAGAGGAGGTTTGTAAACGTCCGGTTAGAGACAGATGAATAGGAGGTTAAAATTCACTGAAGAAAGCCTGAAGGAAATTGCCATCCGTGGATACTGATTTTGGAAGAAAGCTATTTTACATCTCTTCAACCAGCCTTAAACCATTTCATTTTTCTTCCAGTTTCTTCCAGGGCTTTCTATCTGCGGGCTGAGAGTCTAACCGGAGCACTCACTCGACGGTGATTTCTCGTGAGAATCTGTTGCACATTTTCTGGTGCAAAAAACTCCTGCACCGGTACAGTGAGAGCAAACACCCCGAAGAAGCGGCGGGCCTGCTCGGGATTTTCCCGCAGTGCGGCGAGAAGTTGCTGCGTCTCGGGTGGAGGCGGCTCCAGCGTCGCGAGTTGCGAGGTGAGCTCGTAGAAGGGAAGAGCAGTCTGGTTGCGCTGCTGCTCGTATCCGGCCAAAGCCTGCTCCAGCGGCTGGCGGCCACTCAAGCCGGCGTCAATGGCCTCGGCCAGCATTTCGGCGCTACGGAAGGCATCGGTGATTCCCGAGGCTGTGCACGGATCTTTCTGATATCCGGCATCGCCGACCAGCGCCCATCCGGGGCCGTAAGGCTTGCGCAGATAACCTGGGATCGCCCCGCCAACAAACTTTGACTCACGGCGGCAGCTTCGCAATTGCTCAAACAGATCGGGCGCGCACTCGGCAATAGACCGCATGTAGTGACCTTCGATATCGGTGCGGACCATCGGCAAATCGCGCGCGGCAAATGCTGACCCAATCAGCGTGAGATTGTCATTGGTGTTATAGGCGAAGATGACGCGATGAGGACGCAGCCATAGATGCCAGCCCATCATCCGTATGCCGCTCCAGTAGGAGTACCACGAGCCCTCCAGCGGAGGCTTGTTGTTATACTCCGGAGCCTTCACCGCCTTGGCAACGGTTGAAAACATGCCATCGGCGCCGACGGTAATGCGGGCGCTTTCCGTTACCATGGCCCCGTTCTTTCCGTGTCCGCGAATCCCGGTGACCCGGTCGTTTTCCCAGAGCACTTCCTGCACCGAGAAATTTTCCCGCAGCTCCGAGCCTGCCTCGACGGCTGCCTCAACCAGAATCGGATCGAGCACCTTGCGGCGTGGCGCGTAGGCCTCTTGCACCCCGCCTTCGGCCGGAGGAGGCGAACCTGTAAGGGTGAAGGCGCCGTAGTCAAAATAATCAGCGGTAATAGGAGGACAACCGGTGGCGGCAAGTTTATCGAGCAATCCCCAGCGCTTCAGCCTGGCCGTGCCCGTCTGATGGACAAAGTGATTGGAAAAAGCCATATCACTGGGGAACGCCCCGCGATCCACCAGCAAGACCTTGTAACCTTTGCGCGCCAGCAGCAGGGCCGTAGGCGAGCCGGCACAGCGGGCGCCAACAATAATAGCGTCATACATGGGGGAAGTCTCCTGATAGCCTAACTACAAGTGGTGTTGCAGAATGGAAATACGTATCAGGTACGGAAATACATATTTCCCGGATTGCAGGAAACGGCAAGTTTTGTAAAATGCCCCGAAACGTTTGGACGTGAAGGATCACTTCTTAGGCCACGGAGAGTTCAAAATTCATGAAGACCAACCTGGAAATCATCCAGAGTATTTACCTCGGGGATGCAGAGCAGAATGCGAAGAATCTGCAGGCCATTCTCGCACCCGAGTTCGAATGGAGAGAGGCTGCGGGCTTCCCCTATACCGGGACCTTTCACAGCTTCGAGGAGATTGTGAAAAACCTGTTTGCCCCGCTCGGGAGCGAATGGATTGGATTCCGCGCGCACGCCGAAAAATTTTACGATGCCGGCGAGACCATCATTACAACCGGCTTCTATCACGGCACTTATAAGAAGACAAATCGCGCCATGGAAGCCGCATTCGCACATGTGTGGACTCTGAAGGATGGCAAGATCGTCAAATACGTCCAATGCGCCGATACCAGGAAAGTTTGGGAGGCGATGGAGGGAAGCTGAAAAGCGCTCGTCGAAAAATAGGAGACCTCGCGTGGCGGATGATGCATTTTTCAATCCTTTAAATCGTTTGAGAAATGCCTGTCGACTTTTCGCCCATTTTGCTCTGGCCAGGCCCGCAATGCAGTTTGGATCACCCGCTGTAATTCTTTACGGCTTGCCCCGCCGGCAGCCTGAACCGCCATTCCCTGCGACACCGTTGCAATGAAGCGAGCCAGATCGGCAGGGTTTGAATCGCGGGGAAGGTCGCCCTCGGCTTTTGCGCGCTTGAGACGCCGGTGTATTTCCACCTCGCCTGCAGCACGGCGCGAAATCAGCTCCCGCCGGATCGAGTCGCCTTCTTTTCCGCAGGCAAGCGCGCCCTGCACGTAGAGACACCCTCGGGGATTGTGCGGATCGGTCACCGAGCCGGCTGTTCCTTGCAGCAGTCGTTCGACAACTGCGCGGGCGGTCGGCTGGTTCAGTGCTTCACGAACGTAGGCTCCAGGCCCATGGACATAACGATCAAGCGCCTTGCGGAACAGGCCTTCCTTGTCGCCAAAGGCGGCGTAGAGGCTGGGGCGATTGATGCCCATGGCTTTGGTCAGATCTGATAAAGACGCGCCCGCATAGCCTTTGCGCCAGAACACCTTCAGCGCACGGTCAAGAGCCTGATCAACGTCGAAGGCGCGAGGACGCCCCATGGGACCGGCGGACTTCCTGGATTTCATACTGTAGTGTTTATGATAATACTTTTTTCGTACCCATCGGTACAAAACTTCCTGAAACTTTGGTTCGCATTCGACATCTTTACTGTACGGTACAAAGTGCCGGCACAGGAGAGACATCATGTCAAAGAAACTTGCAGGTAAAGTTGCAGTGATCACAGGAGCATCCAAGGGAATTGGCGCTTCGATTGCCAAGCATCTGGCAGCCGAGGGCGCAGCGGTTGTCGTTAACTATTCATCCAGCAAAGAAGGCGCCGAGCGCGTGGTCAAAGAAATTGTAAGCAATGGCGGAAAAGCCGTTGCCGTGCAGGCCAATGTAGCAAAACCGGCCGAGATCGAACGCCTCTTTTCTGAGACGAAGAAGGCATTCGGCAGACTCGATATCCTGGTCAACAATGCGGGTGTCTACGAATTTTCGCCGCTGGAAAGCGTTACCGAAGAGCATTTCCACAAGCACTTCAACCTGAACGTCCTCGGTCTGGTGCTGGCATCGAAGGAAGCCGCCAAATATTTCGATGCTTCAGGCGGCAGCATCATCAATATCAGCTCGACGGCCAGCTCCCTCACACCTCCCAATACCACGGTCTATACCGCTACCAAGGGGGCCGTGGATGCGGTAACCAGAACCCTGGCCAAGGAATTGGGTCCGCGCAAAATCCGTGTGAACGCCATTAACCCTGGCATGGTCGATACCGAAGGAGTTCGCGCAGGCGGATTCGACCAGGGCGACTTCCGCAAGCAGATCGAAGCGATGACCCCGCTGGGACGCATCGGCCAAGTCGAGGACGTTGCTCCTGCCGCTGTTTTCTTCGCTTCGTCTGACTCTGGCTGGATCACCGGCGAAACGCTGCGGATTGCAGGCGGCCTTCGTTGAAGAAGCTCGGGCAGGCATCAGGCAGTCAGCTCTATTGCGGATCATCGAAGGACGGTGTAATGACAAGAAAGTTGTGGGAACCGCGATAGAGTCTGCCGTGCCCGGGGCGAGTGGTTGATCTTGACAATTAAGCCCGCAAATGGCTAGATTGGCGCGCACACCATTATTGGATTTTCGGGGCGGCTTCCGCCTCAGAGGGGTATGAGCATCTCTCCCAGCTCAGGCCTTTCTATCCAATACTCTTGCGCTAATCTCAAAACAATGTGGAGGATTTTCATGATGCATCCATGGGCCATTCGCAAAGGGTTTCTGTTTCTTATGGGTCTGTTTCTGCTTACGGTTTCGCATAGTGCGAAAGCCGACGACGATCGCATACGGGTGACGCAGGTACAGACCGATTACGTAGCCAAGACGTTGACGATCGCGGTTTCTGATCTCGACAAAGCAAAACATCTGGCGGCGCCGAAGGTTCGGCTGGCGGGATCACCGCTGGTGGTTGTGAACTCGGTGGTCAACAACATCGCGCACACCGGCGTGATCACGGCCAATCTACCGTCGCCGGTTCCCACCG